>CALDFS010000241.1 GCA_937942105.1 uncultured Ruminococcus sp.
CGATTTGGGCTTTTATGATATAAATACCGGCTCGCAGGTGGTTTACAGCGGCGAATACGCCATTATGATAGGCTCATCATCCGAGGATATAAGGCGGGCGGCGGCTGTTGAGGTTGCCGGCAGCAGCTTCGAGGGGGTAAACGTCTCCCTGCCGGTCCCCGGAACCTTATCTTCAGACTATATGGGCGTGGAATTCGGAACCGATTTCGAGCTTACCGAATACGCGCTGATACATGATTGGCAGAGCTTTATAAACTATCCGGCGTGCAGTCTTAAAGGCTACACCCACGCCGAGGTGACGGCGTTCGTCCCGGGTTCCGGCGCGGATCTGACGCTGAGCTGCGCGGAAACCGGTCAGACCATAGCCAGGTTCAGAATACCCGGTTCTGGCGGGGCTATAGGAACCGGCAGGTTCGTAACCGTCCGGACCGAGGCAGTGCCTGTGGAGGGCCTGCACACTCTTAGGTTTACAACCGGCGGAACTGTCGCTCTTTCCTGCTTCAGGCTGTTCTGATATGGGATAATAGTAAAAAAGTCAACCCATCCACCGATAAGGAAGATATCGCCATAGCACTTGTGATTCTTGTTAAAAGTGCTATGGCGTTCTTGTTTACTGTGTATATTGATTATGCATAGGCTTAGTTATATAATTTATTGATATAAGTCGGAATTTGACGCTTCTTTGACTTGAATATAATAAATAGGTAAGGTGTGCAATCATGATTTTGACAAAAGAAAACAGGCTGCGCTGTTTGATTTCACTATTGGTTTTTATAGCATTAGAGGTTTTTATATGGACTCAGCCTGAACTGATTGTTAAAATATTCGGTTACGATAACGCTATAAAGTATATTGATTTTGTTTTTTACGGTGGACTGTTTATATTATATATTATTGTTTTCCGTAAAACACTCTGGAACAGCCTGAAGGATTTTAAGGACAATTACAAAAAATATTTCAATATAATCGCTATATGTACATTCATTACATTTGTTTTAATTGTTGCAGCCGCGATTATTCTGGACAGCTGCGGTATAGGAGAGAGCGCCAATCAGAAAGGTATAGATAATGCACTTGAAAACTACGGCATATTTATGGCATTGCCCGCCTGCCTATTTGGTCCGCTGGTTGAAGAATTTGTTCATAGGGGGATTGTGTTAGGCGCTCTGAAAGGTGAGAAATCAGGTAAGGTCAGAACGGTAATAGCCATTATTGTTGGAGCAGTATTATTCGGAATGATTCATTGCGATTTATCTAATCTTACTGTTACGGATGTACTTTCTGTAATTCCGCAGATGCTGATGGGAATAATGTTTGGAATAGCTTATGTACTGTCGGATAATATACTTTGCCCTATTGCAGTGCATATGGTCATAAATATTATTGCAACAATTTAGCAGAGATAAATTTCGTATCATGCAAGCAACTGAATAATAAAATACCCCCTAAGCAGTTATAAACAATTGCTTAGGGGGTTGGCATACTATCAATATTTTCAAGCTCAGATTACGAAAGCAGAATCCTGTCGTTATCAAGATTCTTGCCAACGCCATCCTTGAACTTCTGAAGAAGGTCGTTGACGGTAAGATTTGACCTTTCCTTGCCCTTGATGTCTAAGACTATGCCGCCGTCCGCCATCATAAGGGTGCGGTTGCCCAAATCAAGCGCCTGCTGCATGTTGTGGGTAACCATCATGCAGGTGATATTGTCCTTTTCGACTATGGATTTTGTCAGCTCCAGCACCTTTTCGGCAGTTGCTGGGTCGAGTGCGGCGGTGTGCTCGTCTAACAAAAGAAGCTCGGGAGTGACCATTGTCGCCATCAAAAGGGTCAGCGCCTGGCGCTGCCCGCCCGAAAGAAGCCCGACCTTGCTTGTCATCCGGTTTTCAAGGCCCATTCCCAGTAAGCTTAAACGCTCGCGGAAAAGCTCGCGATCCGCCTTGCCTATGTGCGAGAACATCCCGCCCCTGCGTGATGACAGGTAGAGGTTTTCTTCAATAGACATATTCGGCGCAGACCCGCGCAAGGGGTCCTGAAAAAGCCTGCCTATGTGCCTGGCACGCTTATGCTCTGGTTCAAAGGTAATGTCCCTGCCGCCAAGGATTATCGAGCCGCTGTCGGTAAGAAAGCTTCCCGCAACGGCGTTGAAAAGGGTTGATTTGCCAGCGCCGTTCGAGCCGATAATCGTGACGAAATCGCCCTTTTTCAGATGGAGCGAAAGCCCGTGCAGGGCGCGTTTTTCGTTCACTGTTCCGGGGTTGAAGGTCTTTGAAATGTTATTGATTCTGAGCATTTTCAAGCCCTCCCTTCGCGTGGTAGTGGCGGTATCTGCGCATAATAATATCCTTGCGCGATTTCAGATATGGCAGTGAGATTGCTAAGACAACTATAACGGATGAAACCGCTTTAAGCATGAACGCCGGCATATCAAGCCGAAGCGCGACTGTATATACAAGCCTGAAAATAAACGAGCCGAGGACAACGCCTATAGCGCGTGTCAAAAGCCCGCCCTTGCCCATAATCGTTCTGCCTATCAGCAGGGAAGCAAGCGCGATGGTGAGCATACCGGTGCCAAGGTTTATATCAACCGATTTCTGCACAGCCGCCATCAGGCAGCCCGAAAGAGCAGTAAAGGCGTTTGCGGCGCAAAGCCCGATTATCGTGGTGAACACTAAGTTGATTGAGGATGAGCGCACCATATCCGGATTGTCGCCGGTGCAGCGGATGGATATTCCCAAGCGGGTCTTCAAAAACAGAGTAAGCACAGCCACCGAAAGAATGACCGCTATAAGTATGGTGATGAGCTTGTAGGAGGAGGCAAGGGGAGTGTTCTCCAACAGCGCCCGAACCTTTGTAAATACGGTTTCGGTCTTATTAAGATTGATAAGCGAGCCGCCCTTCATTACCGCTATGTTCACCGAATACAGGGCAGTATTCACTATGATACCCGCTAAAAGGCTGTCAACGCCCATTTTCGTCTGCAAGAATGCGGTTACAAAGCCGCTTAAAACGCCCGCCAGCATTGCCGCAGGGATTGACAAAAACGGATGCCCCGCCAGCGCGACAGTCGCGCCGACTACTGCGCCCAGGGTAAAGCAGCCGTCTGTTGAAAGGTCGCAGACGTTTAGCATACTGTAGCTTAAGTGAAGAGCCAAAGCCGTCAGCGAGCATATCAAGCCAAGCTCCAAAGCGGTCGAGACAAGACCGAATATTGTGGAAAAGTCCATTACCTACCCATGCCTTTCATGTGATACAGAGGGAGACCCGCAAAATCCGGGCTTCCCTCTGCGATTTTCAGTGATGTTTCTATTCTGCCCTGAATCCCGATTAGAATTCCTCGGCGGTTTCGATGCTCTGAACCTTTAAGCAGTAGGGAGCAAGCTTTTCTGTAAGCTCGCCATAGCTGTAGCCCAGCGCTTCGCAGATCTCGGTGTTGATGGTTGCCGTGCCGTTGTCAAAGGTCTTGACGGGCGTTTCGGCAGGGTCTGCACCATCAAGCAGGATGGAGGCAATCATGTTTGCGGTCTCCACGCCGAGGTTTGCGTAGTCCACGCCGTAGCCGAGGAACGCGCCGTTCAGGGCGAAGGAGTCTGCGCCGGTGTAGTGGGGGATGCCGGCTTCGGCAAAGGTTTCATAGATCGTCAGCTCGGACTTCATGACCGTGTTGTCGGTCGGAGTGAAGACAGCCTGCACGCCGTCGGAGACCAGCGCCTGCGCGGCAAGCGCAATTTCATCGACGCTCGTACCGGTGCGCTCAATGACCTCGACGCCCTTGTCTTCCAGATATGCCTTTGCGCTTTCAATGGCGCTTGCGGCGGAGTCCTGACCGAGGTCATAGAGAAGACCGACCTTCTGAAGGTCCGGGTTCTGGACAAACATGAGGTTCATCACGGCTGCGGTATCCAGGTAGTCGGACGTGCCGGTGAGGTTGCTGCCCGGAGCTTCCAGAGAATCGACCAGACCGACGGAGACGGGGTCGGAGACGGCGGCGAAGACGACGGGGGTCTGGGTTCCTTCCGTCGCGGCCTGCATGGCCATGGCCACCGGTGTTGCGACGCCAACGAGCAGGTCCGCGTGATCCGCCTGGAAGTTCGAGATGATCTGGGACATCAGATTGGAGTCTGCGTTGCAGTTGTCGTATTCCACGTGGAACGTTACGCCCTTTTCTGCTCCGATGGCAGCAAGCTGCGCCTGGATGTTTTCAACGATCTGGTTTAAGGATGCGTCGTCGACGTAGTTGCAGATGCCGATGGTGTAGGACGCGCCGGAAGCGTCGGTTTCATCGGACGCGGCAGTTTCTGTTTTTTCGGCAGCGGGCGCAGACGCGGCAGCGTCGGTAGAGGCGGATGCGGCGGTTTCGGTTTTTGCGCCGCAGGCGGCGAACATGGAAACGGTCATCAGAGCGACCAGAATGAGGGCAAGAATCTTTTTCATTTTTATACCAACCTTTCAAATATCAAAGTAAAGTGTTATGTTTTGGTGCGATGGGATAAACCTTTGAATTTGCGGCGCGAACGCCATCGTCTGGTATAAAGCTTCATTTACAAGACCTCCTTGGGAAAAACAAAAACTCCTGTCCCGGCAAATACAATTGCTGGGACAGGAGATCAATCCTGCGGTGCCACCCGGCTTGACGCATATGCTTGCGTCCACTCATGCGTACCGATATACGCCGGCGTTTGATTACGAAGCGCCTGCTCCGTCGCACATACTCAGAACCAGCGTTCTTTTCTGATTGCCCTCAGAAGTCCATTCCATCTCAGCGCTTTCACCGCAATTCCACCATCTGCGGCTCTCTGAAGAAATCGGTTTGAGATGTACTCACTCTTCTTCAACGGTTTTCTGCATTATAGCGCTGAAGCGGGCGCTTGTCAAGAGGCGAAAAACAAAAATTTTCAGCGAATCTGTCCGTGTCCGCGGATGATGTATTTATACGTTGACAGTGCGTCAAGCCCCATCGGACCTCTGGCGTGGAGCTTCTGCGTGGAGATGCCCATCTCGCAGCCGAGCCCGAATTCTCCGCCGTCGGTGAAGCGGGTGGAGGCGTTGACGTAGACGGCAGCGGAGTCGA
>CALDFS010000242.1 GCA_937942105.1 uncultured Ruminococcus sp.
GTTAACGTCGCAGCGAATCATTGTATCAGGCGCAATTTCAAGATCACAGGTAATATTCTTCTCTGCAAACATCGGCTTAAATTCAAACGTAAGCTGTTCAAGCAGACGAGTTAAGCTGACCCTTGAATATTCCAACGTGATATTTGAAAGATTAAACCTTGCTATCTCAAAGAATTCGTTGATAAGCTCTTCAAGCCGTTCCGCCTTCTCCAAGGATATTGAAATATACTTATTACGCAGCTCCTCTGATATCCCATTTTCATCATTAAGCAAAGTAAGATAGCCTATTACCGACGTCAATGGGGTTTTAAGGTCATGTGCAAGGTACATAATCAAGTCGTTCTTTCGCTGGATAGCGTCATTGGCGAGTCTTTCGTTCATGCGCGACTGCTCCAGGGCAAGGTTCAGCTCGTTTTGAACGTTTGAAAGCTCCGGCGGCAGCTCAATAGACCCGTTGGAATGCTTGGAAAGGCTTTTTGCGGCATCAACAACATCATCCAAATACCTAAGCGGCTTGCTTATCGTAAAATACAGGATTACAAGCGTACCCACAAAGAATCCGGCTACAATTATAAACGGTGAAAGACTTGCTAAAACTTTAAGAAGGATATAAAGCATATCTCCTGGCTGCCATGTAAACAAAGAGCAGACAAAATACGAAGCAAAAAAACCTCCCACAAGCACAAGCACCAATATTAGCTCGCTGACTATAAACTTCAACAGCAGCTTGTTTGTAAGCGCAGAATAGCTGCGTTTTGGCTTGTTACTTTTCAATGGTATATCCCACTCCCCACACTGTTTTAATAAATTTGGGATTTCTTGCAGGCTCTTTAAGCTTTTCGCGGAGCCTTCCTATATGAGCCATAACGGTATTGTTGTTCGACAGGAATTTCTCGCCCCATACGCTTTCAAAAAGCTCCTCTGATGAAATCACCTTTCCCCTGTTCTCACACAGATACCAAAGTATCGAGAACTCAATCGGCGTCAACGTAATCTCACGACCGTACAGGCAGCACTTATGAGTGTCCTTATTGATGGTAAGCCCCTTAACGTCGTACTCTGCTATAGTCTCAAGCTTGCCGTCAGCGGCGGCGTTGTTATATCTGACATAACGCCGAAGCTGAGTTTTAACCCTTGCCACTACCTCCAACGGGTTAAAAGGCTTTGTGATGTAGTCGTCCGCACCGATGGTAAGACCCATGATTTTGTCGGAATCCTCAACCTTGGCGGTGAGCATTATAATCGGGTAAAAATGCTTTTCCCTGATTTTCTGACAGATGTGAAAGCCATCAATATCCGGAAGCATAACATCAAGAATCGCCAAATCAAGCTCAGCAGTTTCGATAAAGTTAAGGGCATCAATGCCGTTGTAGAATTCATGTACAATGTAACCGTCGTTTTTAAGATAAAGCTCGATTAAATCGGCAATTTCCTTTTCGTCATCTACTATTAAAATCTGTTCGTTCATATATTCCCGCCTTTTACTTTACAGTGATGTGTTAGTGTTATTATAACACAGCCTAAAGTAATACGCAATGAGTTAAGGAAAAATTAAGAATTGAAAAATCAAGCTGCAAAGCAACAAGTATGATGCAGCCGATAATATAAACTCCATTGATGTTGGGTGATACCGAACGCTCTTCTCGTTAATATCTTATATAGGAAAATTGCCCGGACATATGAGAGAAAAGAGAAGACAGAAGAGAGAAAAGATAAAAGTACAAAAAGAAAAACCGCCTTGCCGGCGGCTTCAGCCCGTAGAAAAACCCCTGATTTCTCCGAAGTCAGGGGTTAAAATCATATA
>CALDFS010000243.1 GCA_937942105.1 uncultured Ruminococcus sp.
TCAAGACCTTTTTCTACTACCAGCTTCTGCAATCCCTCAATATGTGTTGAGCCGGCGTTATTATTGATATTTGTGCCGTTAGGCTCGGCGTTTATTACGTATGTATCTGCGCCAAGCGCGTCGAAAACAGACTTTGCTATGCTCCATGCGCTGCCGTTTGCGCAGTCAAGACCGACCCTCATTCCACGGAATGAGAAAAGACCCAGAGATATGAGATACCCCATATAGCGGTTTCTTCCGGCTACATAGTCGACAGTGGAACCTATTTTTTCCTTCTTTGCATATGGGACATCCTCATATTTTTCGCCGAAGACTTCAAGCTTGCCGTCAAGATAATCCTCAACCAGCGCTATAGTCTCCTCCATCTTTTCACCCTTGGAGTTTATCAGCTTGATTCCGTTATCCCAATAGGGGTTATGGCTGGCAGAAATCATGATGCCGCAGTCGAAATCCTCGGTCCTTGCAACGTATGCAACCGAGGGGGTGGTGGTTACGTGAAGAAGATACGGCTGAGCGCCGGATGCGGTCAGTCCGCCTACAAGCGAATACTCAAACATATAGCTTGAAAGGCGGGTATCCTTGCCGATAACTATTCTTGCGGGAGTATCGTCCCCCGCCCTTCTTTTTAGCTCACCATAGTACCATCCTAAAAATCTGCCGACCTTATAGGCGTGCAGAGCTGTAAGATTTTCGTTGGCTTCTCCGCGGAAGCCATCTGTACCAAAATACTTTCCCATACAATATTATCCTTTACAAATATTTTTGAATCAAATCAGAGCCAAATCAAAAGATAAAGCCCAACATATAGAAGACATAATAACGCTTATACATATTTATATGATGAGTATATCACAGGCGAAGATATTTGTCAATCAGAAAATCTAACAATTGTGCCCAAATTCCCCACAAAGTTTCTAATTATTCTATGCCTTTTTTGGGCAAAAAGATATAACGACTAAAACGAGCAGGTTTTTAGAACAAAAACCGGCTCGGCACCTGAAGTGCCTGCCGGTTAATTATTGCCAGCTGTTGCTTTGGCATTATTGTTATTTTCTGGCGGATTATCTGGCTTATCGCGGTACTTTATAAGCAGTACGATAAGCAATACAACAAGCATAGGCAGAGCCACTGCCGGGGTGACGATTATCGGGTCAATACGATAAGCCTCGTTCGAGACGTATATCGGCGGCTTTTCGGTGACGGTTTCTATACGTGTGCCGCGAACCAGAAGCCTATGCGTATTGATTCCATACGGTGTGCAGGTCACAAGGGTGCAGTGGTCCTCACCAGGGGTGACATAAAGGCTGTCGACCTCGTTGGGAAGCACACGCAATATCTGATCCACCTCATAGGTAAGAACGCGGTCGAGGACTGTTATCACAAACGTATCCCCTATTTCAAGCTTATCTAAATCCGTAAAAAGCTTTGCCGACGGCAGACCGCGGTGTGCGGAAATCGCGGAATGGGTGGATTCTCCGCCGCAGGGCAGGCTTGAGCCTTCCAGATGCCCGGCGGCGCTGTTGAGTACCGATTTTGATGTTCCGTGATATATAGGCAGCTGAACGCCTATCTTTTCAATATCGAGATAGCCGATAATACCTGTTCCCGAAACGTTGAGGATATCGTTATAGCCTTCAATCTGGTCGAAATACATAAACGAGAATTTAATTGCGCGAAGACGCGCGTTATATTCATCAGCTGCGGCGAAATAGGCGGAATAATCTTCCTTCGACATATTTTTCAGGGCGGCTTCGTAATCTACGATAGCGCGCGACTGCACTCTATGATTCCAATAATCGGCAATAGAAGGGTAAAGAACCAAGCAAAGACCGATAATAAACATAATGACAAGTATTATGCTTGAAAACCGACTGCGCATTCCGTCCCTCCGTTTACAGATTTTTTACTGAAATCAGTATTAGTTAAGGGGCGGCAAGCAACCGCCCCTTAGATAATTAAAAGAAATGAAAATTACTTTTTGCTGGACATTTTCTTTTTGGTTACCAGAAGAACAACCGCAATAACCATCATAACCCCGCCGACAACGTAGAAGATTGTTGTGCCTATGCCGCCGGTTTCGGGGAGGGCGGAGCCGGCATTATTTTCAACTTCGGCGAGATTATTATTATAAGTGCCGTCGTTTTTGTCTTTAAGAGCCATGCTAACTGCGTTACCATCAGTTCCGTCAGCTATAGCATTATCGTCAATTTTTGTAGCTTCAATTTTTACAGTCAGCGGTGCGGTTATCATATTGTAGCCGTCAGGTGCTTTAATTTCGTGGAGATAATATGTACCTGATTCTAAGCCTTCAAACATTATCTTACCAGTAGTATCTGTTGTAATACTTTTAACAGTTCCATCCTTCTTAACTTGATACTTCGTAGCAATTTTTACAGCAGGGGTTTCATTATTATTAACAGCAGTACCAGATCCAAAGGTTATAATACCTGTACCTTCAACATTGGTTATATTTCCGTCAGCATCCTTTGTTACAGCAGGCGCATCGCTTGATGTTGAAAGAACAAATACAGCATCAGAAAGTGATGTTTTTTCCGCACCTGTATACTTCAGCACATCGAATCCCCAAGTGTAGGTAATGGTCTTACTTGATGTAGATGAAGTTTTGTTAGCTTCATCACCATATTCAAGGTGAGTTTCGTTAGGGTTGCCCTCAGTTGCGCCAACTTTAGCTTGTTCATTAAGTGTAGCGTTGTAGGTTACCACAATAGTTGTTTTATTTGTGCTTGCATCCAATGCATTTAATAAACCAGCTATATATTCATCAGCAAAAGTGATGGTAAACGTTTTACCATCAGATAAACTATCTGTTGCCAAAGTATAATTGGTTTTGCTTTCAGCGGTAGCTGAAACTTCGCTATTGTTATAGTATACTTTGATGCTATCTTTATTTAGTGTTAAGCCAGCTGACATTTTATCGACCAGAACAACATTTTCTGCACAGGCTTTTTCAACTGTGATTGTTGACTTGAAGTAAACAGTGTCACCAATGTTAGCATCATTATCACTGACCCAAGCATTATCATCGCCTGAGTCGTTTGTAGTATCATTATCTCTATTTACTTGCTTCTCAACGCTTGGTTCAGAGTTCTTTTCCTTGATTGTAGCTGCAGTGTTGCCCTTAACAGTACCCAGCGATGAAAGTGCACCAAGAGTTGTATCAACAAAGTAATAACCTGCACCTGAAGTGGAAACGTCTATTGTTGCTGATGCAGAAGTAGCGCCAGTTGCTATTTCGGCTTTGGCAAAACCAGATACGGTTTTATCAGAAACATTTTTGCTTAAATACTCAGCAAATTTCTTTGCCATATCCTCATTAAAAGAGTTATCGTTTACTACAGTGTAAGTAGTTCCACCATCTATTTTGGTTAATGTCAGACCTTTGCCTTTATATTCATTGACCTTAACACCATTATTCTCATTTGGCTTATTTTCAACAATTCCAGAATCATTCAAGTACAAGAAGTTGGTAACAACATCAAACCATGTATTATCCTTTGATTCGATTGTATAAGAGATGTTATTACCAGTAGCTGCAGGAACAGCGTCAAAAATCTTATAAGCCTTATAAGTCTGACCATTGACAGCATTTTCGATTGTTATGCTATATGCAGGCTCATCCCCCACAACCGGCACTGCCAAGCTAACAATCATAAGCATGGAAAGAATAAATGCCAAAGCCTTTCTTGTTATTTTCATAATATTGTTCCTTTCTTTAAATAAGTTTTATATTTACTAAATGCGCGGGCGCATTTGGCGGCGGTCAAGCTTATTCGGACCGCCAATTTTCGATTGCAGAGGCCTGCGGCAGCCACCACAATTTACGCCACGATTGGGGAAGGCTATTTTTCTGCCCTCCTTTCGCTCCTGCGCCTTGCACATTCAGCCATAAACGGAGCTTTAACCGCAATCAGCGTTAACGCCATAAGCATTAAAGCTATTCCGCTGTATGTAAAGATTTGTGTGCCCGTTCCGCCGGTTTCCGGCAGGGCGTAGCCGGTGGTGTTGGGCACGGTTATGCTGTAGATGATAACGCCGTTTGACGACGTGTTATCACGCTCAGATGTAACTTCCGTGCCGCCGGTTATAGTTACCATATTCTCATCCGATACAGATATTTCAACGTCGGATGTGAGGGCGTTGTAGCCCGGCGGGGACTTTGTCTCCCTCAGATAATAGGTTCCCGGGACTATGCCTGAGATTGAAATTGGATTTTCACCGGTGGAGGTAAGCTTTGCGGCTGCGCTTTCATCTTGTACCCATGTTACTCCGCCGGAGCTGTTCAGACTGTAGTAATAGGTAACAGCCTTATCGCTCTCCGTGACCGTCTTGTAGAGGATGAATTCTGCGCCGGGCAAAATCTTACTCTTATCATCGGCATCTACCTTTTTAATATTGAGCTGCAAGCCGACATCGTCCACAATGGTAACTGCATACTGCTTTATTTCCGCCGTGCCAAGGCTTGTGTCATACAAAGGATTGCTGTTGTTAATCGGATTCTGTTCCTTTTCGTTAAAGCTCAGAACTATATCTCCGTTCACAATTGATATTTCTATCGTTGACGGAGCGGCGCAGGTGTAGCCGTCCGGCGCTTTAACCTCTTGAAGGGTGTATGTGCCGATTCCTAAGCCATAGATTCTGAGCAGAGCGTTTGCTCTGTCGCTTGTGCTTTCGCTTGTCATTGTCAGAGCGGTGCTCTCATTCTCGGTCCATTCAACGTCGTTGCTGTCAAGCGCTTGAACAACGCCATTCTTTAGCTTGTAGAAATACTGTTTGCCCTCAACCGTCTTATAGAGTATGAACTGTGCGTCAGGCAAAGGCTTGTAGCTGCTCGGATCGTCAGGATTTT
>CALDFS010000244.1 GCA_937942105.1 uncultured Ruminococcus sp.
ATTCCAAGACCCGCAACCGAAAGCCCGTAACCGACCGACAGGAAGTAAACGTATTTATAAAATCCGATAGCGCACAGCGCTGCGCTTACTATCGCAAAAATCCACATAAATTCCCATGCCATAATACAATTCCGCCTTTCCGTTATTTTTTGAAGCTATCAAAAATGTATTTCTTGAAGCTTGAATCTCCGACTTTCGTGTCGCCGACCATTTCCTCTGTAAGAGTCCACTTGGAGAATTTCAGGATTGCCTGCTTGCCGTTTTTCTTGTTCTTTGGCAGACTTCCCAGAACATCGAACAGCCAAGCCGGAGCGCGCTTTATAACAGGAGCTTTTCCTGCCGCCTCAAAGCACATATTGGCTATCTCTTCATACGACCAGGTTTCTTTACCGCCGACATTGTAGGTCTTGTTTATATCCAGCATGTGTTCAACTATGAACCCGGCAAAGTCGGGCGTATCAACAACGTTTGCGTGAACAGGCTTCTTGCCTAAAAGCGTTACCTTGCCGTTTTCTATCATCGGGCGGAACACCTTTACTATATCATAAAAGTATCCTGTGGGGCGGTGGATAACATAGGTTATGCCGCTCTTTTTTAGCTCTTCCTCAAACAGATATTTTGCGTGAAGCATGGGAACATCCGGCGCTTTATCCGCTTTGATTACAGATATGTAGACAAAGTTTTTCACCCCTGCCGCCTTGGCTTCGTTCAGAAGGTTAAGGTTGCCGTTGTAGTCGATGTCGTAGTTTGTAAGCTCAGCGCTGGTTTTTGTCAGTCCGACGGTGGTTATAACCGCGTCCGCACCGTTGCAGATGCCATTTAGAGCGTTTTTGTCGGTGACGTCCAGCTTCTTAAACTCAAACGCCGCCTTATCCACGCCCTGAAGGTTACCCTCGATCATATCCGCCGCTACAACGTTATGTCCCGCTTTAAGCAAAGATTTCAATATTTCCGAGCCGAGCTTTCCATAAGCTCCTGCAAGTACAACTTTCATAATGATTTCCTTTCGTTATTCAATATTTACCGGCATAATAGCCGTTTCAAACATTTTTGCCGCTCCGCCCTTGCCCAAAAGCTTTTCAAGAGTGGAGCTGGAAGGATTGCCCTTTTCGATCATTTCACGTTGGAATGATTTGAGATTTTCATAGTGCCCGGCGGCATCTGCGCATGGTTTTGCAGATGAAAGATACCTTCTGATGCATTTCAGCGCCATATCGTCAAGCAGGTCCTTTTTCACGCCTTTTCCGCCCTTTATAAGAGAATATGGTGTTCTTCTGGCGATATACCATGCCTCAGTCTCGCTGTAATCCGGGATATAAGAAAACTCATCCTTTTGAGATTCGCTTTTTAAAACATTACAGCCGCTTTCGGTCAAATCATAATATTCAACATAGCAAAGGTTTTTCTTTGCCATGCTCATTCCGTCAACAAGCAAAAAGGGAAGGGCGGTTTTTGCAAGCGGTGTGAAAACAATGGTTGTTAGCTTCATCAGCCCAAGCATTGCGCTTGTTTCCATGATAAAAAGGTTTCCTAACCCTTCTGCTCTGAATTGGCTTGTATTAAAGCGCATTATCGGAACGGCAGAGGGGTATTTCATGCTTTTGTATTCCTTATTATCAGCCGGAATAAGCTTGAATTTTTCAGCTGTCAGAGCCTTAACAGCCTCGCTCAGCGCTGTCATTTCTGTTTTTCCTTTGACCGCTTATCGTTTATGATGTCCATATGTTCGGCGGTGATGGTTGTAACTCCATTTTCCTTTGCCCATGCAGCACAGCCCTTTAGTGCTGTGGGAAGGAATATCCTCGGCACTTTTACAAGCTTTGCGCATGCTTCATCAGTAAACTTAATATCAGGGTCGATTCTGTCGGCAGCGTATCTTACCGAAGCAACATTGGTTTCACGGACAGGCAGAAGCTCCGGAATAGGTCTGCGGTGCTTTGTATACCAGAAGTTTTTGGAATCGCGGTAGCCGTAGTCAACAGGAACAGGCGGGAAGTCCTTAGCACGAACGCCGTTTATTATGGCGTTGTAATACTTTTCCTTCATCAATATCTTTTCAACCTTTAATATGAAGTGAGCGCCGAACTTTGATGTTATACCGTTGAAATCATGATAAGGCGGTTCGTAGCCGTCAAGCTGACCGGGCTTGTCGTTCTGGGCGTTGTCTAAGGTATCCACCCATGTACATTCAAATACCTGGAAGCAATCGGAAATCACCTTGGGATATTCGCCCTTGGGGTCGGCTGCCTTTCTCAAACCGTCCTCAATATTGAAAATGCAGTCTTTCATCTTCTCCTCGGGAGTGTCGCCGGGAAATCCCATGCGAACAGCCTCCTTGAAAAGCCTGCGGTCGTCGTTGATAAAATTCAGCGTGCATTTTTTGCGCTTTAAAATGTTCTGGGCTGTGTTGGAGGAGTTGCGGCAGCACAGAAGCATTGCGTAATAGTCCTTACCCGCGATATAGTAGGGCTGAACAAGCGAGTACGGACCGAAGGAGGTCTTGCCGTCGTCGGTCAGGGTGCCTATCATAACAGTCGGCATCGGGAAGAAGGCAGAGGTCTGATAGAAGTTGTCTACGATTCTTAGGTCTTTGAAGCTGCTCATAGTCTTTTCTCCTTTATTTATCAAATAATTCCGCAAGCCTGCGGATTGTTAACTCGTTCATATCGGGCTGAAGAGTTGCGGCTATTATCGATTCAGCTATTATCGGCGATGATTCGCAAAGAACCTCGCGCCCGGTGCTTTTTGCAAGAGCATCCAAAAGGCTGCTTACCTGAGTTCGCAGCTGCATATGGTGATCCATAACGACCCCATGCGAGCCTGCGGTTTTGGAAAATTGCTTCCACACATTTTTATACAAGCCCTCAAATTTACGTATGGCAAGATACAGACCAACAGCGCCGTCGGCATAGCTTTTGCTCGATTCTACCAGCTCGGTCATGTTGCTGACCGTATCCAGCCAATCCTTCAGGATAATGTTGGCAACCAAATCATCCTTGCTTTCAAAGTAGTTGTAGATAGTTCCGACGGCGGTTTTACACTCCCGTGCTATCCGCCTGATAGACATAGCGTCGTAACCGTCGGTTTTGAGAATTATTTCAGCGCAGCGCATAATATCGCCGCGGATATTTTCTATAATCTTAGGAATACCAATCACTCCTTTTTATGAACATATTGCTCAGATGTTCATTTAAAGTATAGCAAATGAAGATGAATTTGTCAATCATTTTGATAAATATAGAGTGATTTTTGATAAATTTTATGCATAATCAACAATTAAAAAAACAGAAACTATTGAAACTAATAGGATAGAAGGCTTATACGCATTTTCTGATTATAACAAGCATTAAAACGCCAAAACTGACCAGCTTTGCATATCCCGTCATAAATCAGCCCTTGCGCCCATATAAATTAGTATAATTCAAATAGGAGTGAGCTTATGACGGAAATTTCAAGGACAGAAGAGCGCCCTGTCATCTTAGGCGAATACATTATAGAGCATAAGGCAACAGTAAGACAGACCGCGCGCGAGTTCGGAATAAGCAAATCAACGGTACATATGGTTGTAACAAATTAGAACGGTTGAGAATGGTTTTGGAGGTAGTGAAGAGCAGCTGATTGGATTATTGGCGTAAATCAAATATAATGATAAAACAGGCTGCGGCAAACCCGTTAAAATCGGTTCTGCTGCAGCCTATTATATTATGGTTTATGAGGTTATCTTTTATCGGTTCGGTATATCACTATTTTACAGTAACGCTGACCGGGGTGTATTTCGCGAGAGTCTCCCAAAGTTCACCCTTATAGTCGCTTCTGATAACTCTTACCAAATAGGTTTTTCCGCTTTCAAGCTTTCCGTTCTCACCCAAGCTGCTTATTGTGGCGGAGGTATCTGTGAAGGTGCCGCACTTAACAAAGCTACCTGTTCCTTCCTGGGCGATATAAACAA
>CALDFS010000245.1 GCA_937942105.1 uncultured Ruminococcus sp.
TATGCGGAGCTGATGGCGGAATACAATCATACCTTCAATACAGATGATTTCGCGAAGCGCCAAAACATATGCGAAACGGCGGTGTCCGAATATCCCGGGGGGCATGAAGTGGCTGAGCAGGCTTGCATGGGTAATCTCAAACCGCTCATTTGAATATGAGGATAACGATAAATGCGCGGCAGAGCAGGCGAGAACTACCAGGCTTTTCGATTCGATAATTAAAAACTGCAAGGATGATATAATCCGCGGTGAGGCTATATCGGTAATTACTCAGCTTTTAGGTTGTCGCGGCCAGCGTGACGAAGGAATGAAATATGCCGAAATGCTTCCGGAAAGAACCATGCAAACCCGCGAAACCGTCATGGCAAATATTCTGGACGGCGATGAGCTGGTGCTTTTCCGTCAGAAAAGAATTATGGGACATGTTGAGGGAATCCTGTGGGATCTCTCTTTGATGCCCGACATCTTCACCGACACTATGCGAAGCTTTGTCGGAGTGATGTTCCCGGAAGGCAACCGCATCAGGTTCAATCTTGACCTGTATTATGCGGTAAAGAGGGAGCTTAACCGCATTTTTCACAGAAATCCCGACCCCGATGCGGAAACGGTTATCAGTCTGCTGAACGAAATGAAGGACTATGCCAAAGAATACGACAGCGCTGTCTTTGAAAACCCGGGCATTTACAGATACACCGCGCCGTGGTTTAACCTTATCGAGGAGGATACCCGCGAATTCTTAGGAAACGAAGGCTCAACAGTCATGCAGGATTTGCGTGATTTCATGAACGAGTCGAAGTTCAACCCGTTCTGTGATTGTGAGCAGTTTCAATCTATTCTAATCTGAACGCTTCCGCATACAGCTATATTCCGCCCGCGTGGGATTTTTCGGGGTTCCTTGCGGGCGCCGTCATCTTAATTGACAGTCTTAATAATATGTGCTATAATCGTGATAATAAATTTACAGGAGGATTTGATATGCCCGATGATAATTACAGATACTGCCACAGCTGCGGCTTCCCGATAACCGACAGCACCCAGAAATTCTGCACCAACTGCGGAAGCGCGCTGATGGATGAGGACGTCAGCGACACAACCGCACAGATGGCTCTGCCCATGAAGTGGTATAAGTTTTTAATCTACTTCGGACTGATTGCTTCGGCTATACTGTCCTTTATTTCGGGACTGGACTGCCTTACCGGCAACCTTTTCAGCGGCTTCGGCATGTCTGCTGATGAAGCCTATGCCAGATTTGACGGTCTTAAGCAGTTGTACACTGTTTTTGGAGTAGTCAATATCATGTATGCCCTATATTTGCTGGCAACAAGATTCTGTCTTGCCAAAAAGATGAAAATAGGTCCCAAGCTTCTTATCGCGATGTATATTATCCTCCTTATACTCAACATTTCTTCGGAAATAGTCGGTGCCAATTTTGTTGCATCCCATACCGGCCAAACGCTTACGCAATCCGGGCTTTCGATAATGGGTATAGTTGTTGAATTAGCGGTCGGAATAGCCATGATTTATGCCAATAAAATCTATTTTGATAAACGCAGCGCGCTGTTTGTCAACTGAATCATAAAAATTAACTCAGCCCTTAGGCTGCGATAAAGGAGAGATGAATATGTTTGGTGTTTTCATTTATGACTTCCTTTTCTTCGCCATCCCTGTATTGTCAATCATTTTCTTCGGCATCAGCCTTTACCGTTTTTGCTCGGCTAAATCTGCAAATAAAAAATCCCCTGAATCTTTCCCGCCGTCTGAGATAAAGAAACGATTGATTCTGCTGATTGTCTCATCAATCATAATGGGCGCTCTGCTGCTAATTGTAATCGGATGTATTGTCATGCTGTTCATGGCTATCGCTTACATGTGAGGAAATCACTATGAAAAACCATACCTTCTCGATAGTCTTGTTTTCCGTTTTAGAGATATGCACAGCGCTCACAATTGCACATTTTATATATTTAATATACGCCTATCAGCACTGCTCCATAATCGAATTCATTGCAAGGGAGCTGTGGTGACATGAAAATTCGTAAAACCGCAAAGCAAATCCTTGCGATTGCGCTTGTTGTGGCAGTCTTTGCACTGTTCAATTTTAGTGTGTACATGCTTCTTACGCGCCGCTTATCCAACAATTTCAGCGGAGCAACTCAGGCGAAGATGATTGACGTTGGCAAATTCCTTCCGCATCAGCCCGGCTCCGAGCTTGCCCATATTGATTCATCCTTAAAGCTTTATGATGACCTTCCGGTTCTCGACGGCGCAGCGGCACTTGTTCCGGTCTACGCTTCCGTTATAGAGAATGTGTATCCTGAAGGCTCGGTGACGTTCGAGGGCGGCGCGTTCTCTGACGATAATTTTTACGGTGAAAATTTTGCTTGGGACAGTAAAATGCAGTATAATAACACCGTCCGCGGCTATAAGGCTATTGTGGACGGCGAAACCGATATCCTATTCTGCGCCGCCCCATCGGAGGAGCAGAAGCAGTATGCGCAGGATAAGGGGGTAGAGCTTGTCTATGTCCCCATAGGCTTGGAAGCATTTGTGTTCTTCGTGAACGAGAATAACCATGTTGACGATCTCACTGCCGATGAGGTTCGCGGCATTTATGCCGGGGAATACACCAACTGGTCGCAGCTGGGCGGAGCGAATCGGGTCATCAACCCGGTATCCCGCTTAAAGGGCAGCGGAAGTCAGTCCGCTATGGACGCTTTTATGGGTGACAAAGAAACCGCCACAAAGTCTGCGCTTGCCATAACCGGCGCTTCAATCGGCTTTTCCTTCCGGTATTATATGGATGGAATCGTTGGCAACAAGTCGGTCAAAATACTCTCCTTAAACGGCGTTTACCCGAGTGCCGAGAACATCCAAAACGGCTCCTACCCGATTATAGCGAAATTCTACGCGATATATCGCGCCGACAACGACAATGAAAACGTTAAAGCCCTGATAGACTGGATCCTTTCGGACGAAGGTCAGCAGCTTATCGAAAACACCGGATACGTAAGGATTAATTGACCGCGTATAGCCGTCAAATACATCAAAATACCGCACTCGGCATAAACCGAATGCGGTTATTTTTGTATCTTCTTGTGTCCGCTCAGACCTTAACAGTCTCCTTCTCAGCGGCAATCTTGGCAAGCTCCTCTTCTTCCAAAACCCTGTAGGCAACCTTGCCGACAAGCGTTTTAGGCAGGAAATCGCGGAATTCTATATCATATGGCATGGCATATTTTGCTATGTTTTTTTTGCAATAGGCTAAAATGCTCTGCTTAGTCTCCTCACTCGGCTCAAATCCCGGCTTTAGCATTACGAAAGCCTTAACCTTCTGAACCTTGTATGGGTCAGGCACGCCGATAACGCAGCTCATCTGAACCGACTCAAAGCCGTCTAAGATGTTCTCAATCTGCGAGGGGTAAACGTTGTAGCCGCTGGTTATTATCATCCTTTTAATTCTCTGCTTGAAGTAGATAAAGCCGTCCTCATCCATGGTGCCAAGGTCGCCGGTGTGGAGCCAAACTCTGCCGTCACCGTGAACGCGCAGGGTGTTTGCAGTCTCCTCTGGCTGGTCAAGATATCCCAGCATAACTGAAGGACCGGAAATGCATATCTCGCCCTCGGTTCCGTAGGGGACTTCTATGTTTGTTCCAACGTCAACTATCTTGTAGTATGTATCGGGGAATGGCTGACCGATAGAGCCTTCTTTCTGAAGATGCAGCGGCGTCAGGCAGCTTGCGGTAACGCACTCGGTGGTGCCGTAGCCCTCACGCACCTGAATCGTGGCATTGTGGTCGGCAAGGAAAGCGTCGAACCGCTTTTTAAGCTCGACCGAAAGCGAATCGCCGCCCGAGAATACGCCTTTAAGGCAGCTTAAATCAGCGCCTGCCATCCTTGGCTGACGCAGAAGCGCCTCGTAAAGCGTGGGAACGCCCGCAATGAAGTTGC
>CALDFS010000246.1 GCA_937942105.1 uncultured Ruminococcus sp.
CATCCTTTCCTATAAGGGTAAGGTATTCGGTGTTGAGCCGCCCTTCTTTGTAGACCTTGCCGTTACCCAGACCGACCCCGGATTTGCAGGCAACACCGCAACCAATGCGACCAAGCCCGCAACCCTTGAAACCGGCGCTGAGATAAAGGTTCCGCTGTTCATCAACGAAGGCGACGTTATAAGGATTGACACCAGAACCGGCGAGTATATGCAGAGGTCTAACTGATAGGCTTTATCCCGAAAGGAGAAACATTATGATTCTATCCGAAAAAGCACAGTATCTTAAGGGACTTATGGACGGTCTTAATATCGACGCTAACGAGCCTACCGGCAGAGTTTTAAAGGCAATGCAGGAGCTTTTGGAGGAGATATGCACCACTGTTGACACCATCGATTCCGATGTTGACGATATCGTTGAGTTCTGCGAAACTATCGATGAGGACGTTTCCGACATCGAGGATGACCTTTACGGCGATGATGAAGACTGCGATGATGACGACGATTGCTGCTGCGAGGATGACTGCGGCTGCGATTGTGATTGCTGCGATGACGACTGCTGTGATTTTGAAACAGTATGCCCCAGCTGCGGTGACACTATAGAGCTTACCGAGGAAATGGTAAACGAAGGCTCTATTGAATGTCCCAACTGCGGCGAGCATCTGGAATTCGATTTGGACAGCATAGAAGACGGCGACGAGGAGTAATCGCTGTCAGCCGAAAATTTAATATTTATCTTCGGGGTAGGGTGAAATTCCCGATCGGCGGTATAGTCCGCGAGGAACAATGATTTGTTTTTGATACCGGTGCAATTCCGGAACCGACAGTTACAGTCTGGATGGGAGAAGATTGAATTCGGCGCATTGCGCGCTGAGTTCAAGGCATTTGTGCAATTGTGCGCACATAGCCCGGAGCATTTTGCTTCGGGCTTTTTTATTTTCAAAGGAGTATAAGCTATGTCAAACCGTAAAACCGAAAAAATCTCGATTCGTTCAATATCCGCCTGTGCCATGCTTTCGGCGGTGGCGTTTGTTTTGCAGTTTTTAGAATTTTCACTGCCGATAATACCGTCGTTTGTAAAGCTGGATATCTCAGACATCCCCGCTCTGATAGGAACCTTTGTGCTCGGACCATTGTGGGGAGTGGCGATTGAGCTTATCAAAAATATCATCCATATACCGTTCGGAACGTCGATGGCAGTGGGGGAGCTGTGTAACTTCCTTTTGGGAGCGGTGTTCGTGTTCACCGCGGGCATCATATACAAGTTCAAGCACACCAGAACCGGAGCAATCATAGCAAGCCTTAGCGGAGCGTTACTGATGGCGATAGTCAGCCTGCCGCTGAATTACTTCTTTGTATACCCCGCATATGTGGTTATATACAAGCTCCCGCTGGATTCGATTATCGAGATGTACAAGGCGATACTTCCTGCGGCAGCTTCAACTCCTACCGATAATGCGCTGCTGAACTGCTTACTTATCTTCAACGTGACGTTTACATTCTGCAAGGGAATACTTGAAGCGCTGCTTTGCTATATCGTATACAAGCCGATCAGCAGACTTTATCATCGGTAATCAAATTATGTAAATATTTTAAACGGCAGAAATTGATATTTTCTGCTGTTTTTTCATATATTCTCTTGCTATTCATCCGCAGGGATGATATAATTATACAAAATAATTAAACTCGGAGGACATATGAAATCAATAGCAAAAAAATTTGTTTCCTTGGCGCTTTGCGCTTGCATGATGATATCGTCAAGCGGCTGCGGCGCGAAGGACAGCAACATCAAAGATGAAAAAGCGCCGGATGGCGTGCCGGTAGAGGAGAGAAATATTGTGAAGCCTGAAGACATGAATATTGATACAACCATAAGCATATCTCCGCTGAACGCATCCGTGATGAACGGCGGAAAATTCGAGGGCTGGGGAACAAGCCTTTGCTGGTGGGCTAACAGAGTCGGCTATTCCGATGAGCTTGCGCAGAAGACGGCTGATTTGTTCTTCGGTGAGGACGGTCTGCACCTCAACATAATGCGCTACAACATCGGCGGAGGGGACGACCCTGCCCACAACCACATTACCAGAACCGATTCCGAGGTTCCCGGATGGCTGTATCTGAACAAGGAAACCGGCGAATACGAATACGATTACACTGCCGATAAAAACCAGCTGAATGTTTTACAGCGTGCCTATAAGGCGGCTGGGGATGATGCATTGGTAGAGGTATTCTCGAACTCGCCGCCGTACTTCATGACAGTAAGCGGCTGCTCCTCCGGCGGGCGGGACGGAAACGTCAACAATCTTAAGGATGATAGCTACAAGGACTTTGCGGAATATCTTGCACACGTCACCGATTATATCCAGAATAAGCTTGATATAACCGTTGCGAGCGTTGCGCCTATGAATGAGCCTAATACCAATTTCTGGTGGTACGGAAGCAACAAGCAGGAGGGCTGCCATTTCGACGAGGGCGAGAGCCAGTCGAAAATAATCGAGCTTACATATGATGCCCTTAAGAACTATGACCTCGACAATGTTATAATCTCCGCCAGCGATGAAACCAGCACCGAAAAGCAGATAAACGAGTATTTAAGCTATTCCGACAAGGCACTGACCGCCATC
The DNA here is from genome assembly GCA_937942105.1 of uncultured Ruminococcus sp. Taxonomy (GTDB): domain Bacteria; phylum Bacillota; class Clostridia; order Oscillospirales; family Ruminococcaceae; genus Faeciplasma. The sequence continues at coordinate 2,622 of CALDFS010000246.1, forward strand.
GGCAGAATAAACACCCACTCCTATGACACCTCAAAGATAGGCGAGCTGGGCGAGCTTGCCCGCAAGGAAGGCTTTAATATGTGGATGAGCGAGGTTGACGGCAGCGGCACCGTCTGCGAGGGCGAAATGGGACCCGCGCTGTGGCTGGGCGAAAAGATAATATCCGATATCAATTCGCTTTCGCCGTCGGCTTGGGTGCTGTGGCAGGTTATAGATAGCCATATCAGCGCTGAAGGCTGCAACGGTAAGCAGGATTCCGGCATGGTAGATGCTGCCGCCGGCTTCTGGGGAACTGCGGTGTGCGATCATGACAATAATGATGTCATCCTTACCCAGAAGTATTACGCATTTGGTCAGTTCTCGCGATTCATTCGCCCCGGCTCAACCATCATTCACTGCGGCGGCAATTCGCTTGCGGCATATGATCCTGAAACCAAAGAGCTTGCAATAGTGGTTCTTAACAAGTCGGATAAGCCCAAAACAGCAAATATCAGCCTTTCACAGATGAAGTCGGTCGGCGATACCGTTGAATGCTATCGCACAAGCGGAACGATGGCGAATGGCGAACATTGGGCGGCGCTTGACGACATATACACCTATGGCAAGGGCTTTGTCGCGGAGCTTGCGGCGCAGTCCATAACGACTTACGTTGTCGGCGGGGTTGAGCTTGGCAATATCAGTCTTGAAGCCGTTCCTATGGATAACCCAACAGTTACCGGCTCAACGCCCTGGAACAATTGCTCGGACACTGCCGACAAGGTGGTTGACGGCGATACTCAGACCTTCTTTGACGGTGTTGAGGAAGGCTGGCTGGAAATAGACAGGGGCGATTCTGCCGAGTTCAACGTCATCGCCTATGCGCCGCGAACCGGCTACGAGGGAAGAATGCTTGGCGGCAGATTCTACGGTTCTGATGACGGCAAGAAGTGGACGGAGATTTATGAGGTAACATCTGCGCCGGCTTCGGGCTTCAACTATGCTTTTTTGGATAAAGCCTATGATTGCAGGTACATTCGCTATGACGTTCCGTCAGGCGGCGGCGACTTCCTTTGCAATATAGCGGAAGTAAGTCTTTATAAAACGACACAGAAATAAAGGAGAGTATACTATGCCAAAGTGGTTAGACAACGCTGTTTTTTACGAAATTTATCCTCAGTCCTTTAAGGACACCAATGCCGACGGTATCGGTGATTTTGAGGGAATCATCCAAAGTCTTGACTATATAAAGGAGCTTGGCTGCAACGCCATCTGGATGAACCCCTGCTTTGAGTCTCCGTTCGGCGACGCCGGATACGACGTTTCGGACTATTACAAGACCGCTCCCAGATACGGCACTAACGAAGACCTGAAAAGGCTTTTTGAAGAAGTCCATAAAAGGAATATGCATATTCTTTTGGACCTTGTTCCCGGGCACACCGCCATTGATCATAAGTGGTTCAAAGAATCCATGAAGGCTGAAAGAAATGAGTATACCGACCGCTATGTCTGGACGGATATGATATGGGAGGAGCCGGAAGGAATGTCTTCGATAAAGGGCATTTCGGAAAGAGACGGCGTGTGCGCTGTAAACTTCTTCTCACACCAGCCGGCTTTAAACTACGGCTTCTATAAATGCACCCGCCCATGGCAGCAGCCACAGGATGCGGAAGGTCCTAAGGCGACCTTGGAGGAGCTGAAAAACATCATGCGGTTCTGGCTGAAAATGGGCTGTGACGGCTTCCGGGTAGATATGGCAGGCTCGCTTGTAAAGCATGACGAAGAAGGAAAGGGAACAATAAAGCTCTGGCAGAACGTAAGGGAGTTCTTAAACCGCGAATTCCCCGAGGCTGCAATGGTCTCGGAATGGGGCGAACCCGACAAGTCGCTTATGGGCGGCTTCCATATGGACTTTTTGCTGCACTTCGGTCCTTCACATTATAATGACCTTTTCCGCTGTGCCGAGCCGTTCTTCTCATCCAGGGGTAAGGGGGATGCGTCTGAATTTGTTGCAAAATACAAAGAGAATTACGCAAAGACCGAGAAAAAAGGGCTTATCTGCATACCCTCAGGCAACCACGATATGGACAGACTTGCCCGCGCTCTTCATGGCGATGAGCTTAAAGTGGCGTTTGCTTTCCTTATGTCTATGCCCGGCGCGCCGTTCATCTATTACGGCGATGAAATCGGCATGAGATATATTGAAAACCTCGTATCGGTTGAGGGCGGATATGGCAGAACCGGCTCGCGCTCGCCAATGCAGTGGGATTCCTCTTTGAACTACGGTTTCAGCTCTGCTCCCGCCGAAAGCCTTTATATCAGGCAGGACGATTCGGCGGACGCTCCCACAGCCGCCGCTCAGATGCAGGACAGATCATCGCTCTATAACGAGGTCAAGAAGCTTATAGCAATACGCAAGGAGCATAAGGCGCTTATGTCGAACGGCGAAATCGAGTTTGTTTACGCCGAGAAGAACTCCTACCCGCTGGCGTATCTCAGAACCTCTGGCGAGGAAAGAATACTTGTGGTTATTAATCCTTCAGCTGAGCCGCAGGAGCTTGAGTGCGGATATGCGCCGAAGAATACTGTTTACAGCTTCGGCGGCGAGATATCATCAAAGGAAGGTAAAATATCTGTTCCGGCATGCTCTGCGGGATTCTATATGGTCTGATATGGCTGCTGACAAGTTAGAAATTATAACTGATGTCCGAAATTTCTAAATAAATGGCTATTTTATTTTAGATTTTTAATTGATTTTATAATTTAGATGTGTTACAATATGCTTGTGAGAAGGGAATATTCTTCAAGTGTAATATTTCTGGTCTTACCACATTTATTTGGAGGAATTGAAGATGAAAAGATTATTAGCAGTATTGCTTTGTGCCGTTATGGTGCTTTCACTGGCAGCCTGCGGCGACAATGCTAACGACGACACCCCGGCGACCGAAGCTACCGAGCCTGTAGTGACCGAAGCAACAGAGCCTGTAACAGAAGCCACCACCGAGGCTACTACTACCGAAGCCACCACTGAGGCTACAACCGAGCCTGAACCCGAACCGGAGCCGGAGCCTAAGCCGGTTTACGTCGCGGATATGTTCACCGCCATCCCTGTAACAGCAGATAACTTCGGAAGAGGTCAGGTTTCCAACAACCTTATCGAATCTACAGACCCTGCTTTGACATGGACTGAGGGCAACGGCGTAACCATAGTTGGTGCAACCCTTGTTTCCTTCAAGCTTCCCGAGGGCGTTACAATGGGCAATACCATCTGCGTTCACATCAAGGGCGAATCAGTAGGCAACTTCAGAACATGGCTTATTGACGATGCAGAGGTAACTTCATCCGAGCAGCACAACATGGAAGTTGACTATGGCTTCTTCGGCGGCGAGTTCGACGAGATCATCGAGTACACCGTTCAGTATGTTGACAACACCATCACCGACGACACTGCTACCCAGTTCGCTTTCAAGGCATCATCCTGGAACACCACTCTTGAAGGTCTTACCATCACCGAGGTCGGCGTTTACAATGGCACTTTGGAAGATTACAAGGCAGCTACAGCAGACGCTGTTCCCGCCGAGGGCGAAGATGCTTCCGCAGAAGGCGAAGTAACCACCGCACCTGAGGGTGAAGACGCTCCCGCTGAGGACGGAGAAGATTCCGCCGAGGGCGACGCTGAATAACAACATCATCACTTTTTTGAGCTCATTGCAAAGCGCGTCGGGTATCTCCGGCGCGTCTTTGCTTATAAAATGTCGTAAAATATATTGACAAACATATAGCAATGTTGTATAATGTAAAAAACAAAATACCCTTATCAAGAGCGGCGGAGGAATCTGGTCCTGTGAAGCCCGGCAACCTGTTTTCAAGGTGCTAAATCCAGCGGTTTAACCGAAAGATGAGGAACATATTCAGTTGTTTTGTCATGCGCTCGGTGCTCCGGGCGCATTTTTTCTTGATTCGGGATTTGATTCTACCCCCACATGAAAGGAATGTCAATAAAAAATGAAAAGCTTGTTTACATCAGAATCGGTGACTGAGGGTCACCCCGATAAAATATGCGACCAGATTTCGGACGCTGTTTTGGATGAATGCCTGCGGCAGGACCCCATGTCCCGCGTGGCGTGTGAGACTACATGTACCACCGGGCTTATCCTCTGCCTTGGAGAGATAACGACCAAGGCATCATTGGATATAGCCGGAATAGTGCGCGGAGTTGTAAAGGATATCGGCTATGACAGAGCAAAGTACGGCTTTGACTGCGAAACCTGCTCTGTGTTGACATCTATCCATCAGCAGTCGCCGGATATCGCCATGGGTGTTGATAACTCGCTTGAAGGCAGGAGAGATAATACTTTCGGCACCGGTGCGGGTAGGGGCGATAACGCTTTCGACACCGGCGCGGGCGATCAGGGAATGATGTTTGGCTACGCCTGCAACGAAACTCCTACCCTTATGCCTATGCCTATTTACTACGCCCACAAGCTTGCAAAGAAGCTCTCGGAGCTTCGCAAGAGCGGAGAGCTTTCCTATCTTCGCCCCGACGGCAAAAGTCAGGTAACGGTTGAGTATGAGGACGGCAAGCCGGTGCGCGTGGATACAGTTGTAATCTCCACTCAGCACGACGCGGCGGTATCGCAGGAGACTATCAGGCAGGACATCATCGAAAGGTGCATCAAGGCGGTGATACCCGCAGAGCTTCTGGATGATAATACCGTCTACTACGTCAATCCGACCGGAAGGTTTGTTGTCGGCGGTCCTGCCGGCGACTGCGGTCTTACCGGCAGAAAGATAATAGTA
>CALDFS010000247.1 GCA_937942105.1 uncultured Ruminococcus sp.
CTGCGTACACACCCCAGAAGGGGATATCAAGGGCGACCTCTTCAAAATCCTTGCCGAAGGGAACGTCCATTTTCTCCGCCAGTCTTTGGGCAACGTCTATTATTTTTTCCTGCCGCCAATGAATATCGGTAGCGAAGTAATCGTCCGCCTCCAAAAGGTCGCTTATCTCGATATTTTGGGCGTAATCGCTTACGGCGGCGGATATCTGCTTGGTAAAGCTTTCGTAATCAAGGCTTGGGTAGCCGTTCTGAGCGGCGATATAGCGGTTTTTGTCCGGGATTATGCACAGGTATGTGTTGATATCCTTGTCTTTAAGATAGAGGTTATATATGTTCTCAATCCTGCCTATGGCGTAGTCAACGGAATCCTGATTCAGTGGGTATTCTAAGCGCGACGCCTGACCACCCTCAATGAAAATACCGTTGTTATCCTTCTGACCGAGGGCATAAAAGCTTGTTATCGCCTTTATGCGGCGGAATGAGTCCCTTGCGGGGAATTGGTCGACCGAGTATGTCTCAAATTCGGACATAAACTTGCCCGAGGCTATGCTTTCAAGCGATATGGCGGGCATCTGGGCAAGCTTTCTGCGCTCGCTTTTTGATATATCCTCATCCGGAATAAGCAGACCGGCTATAAATAAGATACCGATAAACCCGCAGAAAAGCAGGGTAAGAGCATAATTTTTCGCTTTTTCGGACATTTTGGTACTCTCCTTTCCTGCTTATCAGAATCTGAAATACAAAAACGGATTGAACGCGCCGTCCACCATGTAGGCGGTGCAGACTGCAAGCAAAAGCATCAGAACTATCGGTTCAAGCAGATTAATTGTGCGCTCCCCTGCCTTGGAAGTCCTTATTTTCGAGATTATCATGCCCGGCAGAGGGGTTGAACCAACAATTCCTATCGCGAAGACGGCGGCATAGCTTCTTAGGTAATACCATGCGTCAAAGCTCGCGGCGGGATATCCCCCGAAGCCGAACATGGAGGATATGGTGACAGCAGCTTGCGAGAGGGTTGCGGAGTCGAAAATCACAAAGCCTATAAGGGTGAAGAGTATTACATAGGCGTGGCTGATGATCTTTGACTTTTTCAGAAGCTTCAATCCCCACAGCTTTTCGTTCATAAGAAGCACTGCATACAATAGTCCCCAGACCGCGAAATTCCACGCCGCGCCATGCCACAAGCCCGTTAAGAACCATACCGCGAAAATGTTGAATATCCACCTTGGCTTGGAAACTCTGTTTCCGCCCAGCGGAATGTAGACGTAATCGCGGAACCACGAGCCTAAGGAAATATGCCATCTGCGCCAGAATTCGGTTATGCTTGATGAAATGTAGGGGTAATTGAAATTCTCGCAGAAGTCAAAGCCGAAGATTCTGCCAAGCCCGATTGCCATGTCGGAGTAGCCCGAGAAGTCGAAGTAGACGTGCAGAGCATAGGCTATGGCGTATATCCAGAAAAACAGCACCGATTTTGACTGGGATTCCTTGAATACCGTGCAAAGCTCGCCCATTACGTTTGCAATTAGCATCTTTTTTGAAAGACCTATTATGAAGCGGCGAACCCCCAAGGAAAATCCCGAAACGGTATGCTTGCGGCTTTCAAGCTGTTCGGCTATATCGGAATAACGAACGATCGGTCCCGCTATCAGCTGAGAGAACATTGATATATACGCCGCAAGGTTAACGAAGCTTTTCTGCGCCTTAACCTCACTGCGGTAAACATCCGCAACGTAGCTTATTATCTGGAAGGTGAAAAAGCTTATGCCTATCGGCAGGGCGATTTTAAGAAGCGGCAGTGAGGTGCCCAAGACCGAATTGAAGCTTGAAATAAAGAAATCGGCATACTTGCAGTAACCCAGCGCGGCTAAGCTTATCACGCAGGAAAGCACCAAAAACAGCCGTGAAAGCTTCCTTTTATCGCGGAAGCGCTCAATGAGCCGCCCGAAGATATATCCCTGAGTGATGGAGGCAAGCATCACAAGCAGGTACTTAGGCTCGCCCCAGCCGTAAAAGAAGAAGCTTGAAAGCATTATCCACAGGTTCTTGAGCCTTACGGATATTTTGAACCGGCTCGGTATCAGGAAGTATACCGCCAAAACGCAGGGGAGGAAGTAATAGATAAACGGGATGGATGAAAACAGCATGGCTGATACCTATCTTTTTGAATGATGGGGGAGAGCTTTTATTTTATGCCGAGACTCGGCGTTCTTACACCACGTCCTGCTCGTAAGCAAAGCTTACCTCGGGATATACCGCAGTGAGGTTTTCCTTGAATTTATCCATTATGTCGGCGTTGCCGAATGCGCTTATAATGCAGTTGCCGTATGTGGCGACGAACATCTTGTCCGGGAAGCCGCACATCCACTGGTTGTTCATTATCTTGTCGCTGATGTCGGCCGTGATTGCTTCGGTGTCTGCGGAGTCAACGACGCTATAAACCCCGCAGGTGAAGGTATTGGCGTTCATCATGTGCATAAGGCAGGCGACGTCCGAAACCTTATCGTAGTCGGAAGCGGGGAGCAAAAGCATTGTTTCCACTGCCTCCGCGCTGCCTAAGTCGCCGGTCATCTCGCCGGGGCCGCCCATATTCTCTCCGCCGGCAGCCGAAAACCTGTCATCCTCATCGTAGCTGTCCCACACGGTGTTCAGAAGGTCGATGGGCTTGACTGCCGGCTCCTCCGGCTCGATAACCTCGTCCTGCGAGTCGCCGTAGTCGGAATCCGCCACAACGCCGTCTCCGCCGGGAGCCTCCGCGTCATCCGCGATGGTGCCGCCGCATCCGGCGAAGGACAAAAGAATTGCGGCAGACAGTGCTGCTGCCAATAATTTTTTCATTTCCATTTTAAATGTACTCCTTTAAAGCAGTAGTATTCTTCTGTGTATACAACGCGGCGGAAATTGTCCGCCGTCTGTACATAATACAATTTTACCGGGGCAAATATTGCATGGCGGCATAAATATTATGCGCGCCCCGCATGCGCGCCCCGCGGAAATTATTCCGCGTGCTTTGCCGAAAGAGCCGACTTTCTTTTCTTTTCTTCCAGAATATGCAGCTCCTCGGTGGCGAAGTGAAGCTTTGTCAGAATGTTCTTCGCCGTCAGCGGGAAAACGAAATAGGTATCGTCCGGCGTGGCAAGGTCAATCGCGTCTCCCCTGCCCTTGAAGTCGTATTCGATATGAACCGAGCGCATTGAGGAAACGCTGCGGTTGAACTCAAAGGTCTCGCCGTTGTCAAAATGCCCTTTCATGGTAAAGCCGTTTTCGTCGTGAATAAGCTTTACGTTTCCTATCACCTTAAAGCCGGCGGAGGCGTTGATTATCTTTTCAAGCCGTGCCTCGTCCTCAAAGTGATAGCTGCCGCTTTCAACCTCTTTTCGGACGTTTTCGCGCTCCCAGCGGTACCAGTCGGGCACGTGGGTAAACACATCCTCGCCGTTTTCGCGCTTAAGCTCGCCGTAAACGTTCATATTCCAGCTTGCGCCGCAGTGCTCGCACCAGATTTTTGTACCCTTGGAATCGGTGGTGAACTCTTTGCCGCATACCGGGCATTGATAGAGGATTTTATGTATATTCTGCGCGCGCATGGGCGAATCTATTACTATTTTCTTTTCCTTCTGATAGGCGTAATCGTCATATACAAACGCCTGCTCTATTCTGCGCTGGATTTCCGCAGCGGAAAGGGTTGCCGCTTCTTCACGCGTTACTATCTGAATAAAGTCGGACTCGATGGGGACCTTTCTGTATGGGTGCTTGCACCACTGCGGAGAGCGAAGGAAGTTGCCCCTTGAAATGCAGACAACAACCGGGCATTTTGCCTTTTTTGCAAGCTTGCCCAATGCGCCGTCTATCTGTTCGTTGATTCCGGCAAGGGAATATCTTGCTTCGGGGTAGATGGTGCAGCAGAGCTTCTGGCGGGTAAGCACGGTCAGAATATGGCGGACGACCGACAGATCCTGAGTGAACTTGCGCTTATATATTCCGCCTACGCCGCGCATTAGCCAGTCTCTTCCCACAAATTCCTCGACCGATATTACCCATGAGCAGCGGTGAGGGAATATCGCCCTTACAACTAACGGGAAATCTATGAACGAGGCATGATTGCAAAGAATAAGGTAGGGCGGCTTTAAGCCCTCAAAGTTGATTTTGTTGATTTTAGCCTTGCAGCTCATGGTCATGGGCAGCGCTCCGCCCCACTCGATGGGCATAAGATATGGTCTTGGCTTGTTGGGGGTTCGCTTGGTGTCTATGCGTTTTTCTTTTTTAGCCACGGTATTCGTCCTCCTTTTTCGTATGGGATATTTATGAGGAATAAGTATAAATTCCTTACGTACTATTAAACCACAGTATAGCATACTTCTTTCTAAAAAGCAAATACAATTTTTTGAAGGATGGCTGGGATTAAGCGCGAGTTGAAGTATACTTGACCGACGGCAGTTCACTCAGGCGGAAGGCGCGCCCCACACACCCCTGTGCAGTGGAGGCCTGGACGCTAACGCGTCCCAAGCGACGCAAGTCGCTGACGCGCGTAAGCGCGTAGGCCTCCGCCCGAACGCACTGCGGCACCCGCAGGAAGTGCGATAGAACATCATGCTCAGGGGCGAGCCGGTCGGGAACGCAGGGAACGAGAAGTTTCAATCCAGCTTTGAAAAGAAGATCAGAGCGGAGCATCGGCGAAGCCGGCGACACGTCTAAAAATCCGTTGGCGTAAGCCAACACATTAACGCGCCGTAAGGCGTGTATCACTTATCACTTATCACTTGCGGCGTCAGCCGCAGCATCACTTTTGCGGCGCAAGCCGCAAAATAAGGCGTCAAGCCCCGCTGTTGGGGAACAGCAGGGCTTGACAGAGGGGAAATTAGAAAACAACATATTGAGGATGGCAAATTAATCGTCCACTCCGTTAAGCTTACAGGCTTTAAGGGGTGGGTGCCAAAGAGCCGAACGGTTTCCGGCTCTTTGGCTAAGAAAGGGAAAAATATGAAAAAGCTTTGTAACCGATGCTGTGCTCAAGCGTATTCATCGGTTACGTTGCGCTTGCAGGTGGATGGGGCGCGGAATTTGCAGGGTGGCCCCGTAACCCTTGGTATCCATTTCAGCAGACAGAAATTTGCCTGCTTTTATAGGTATAGTGCTTTATCCAGCACTATTATGTGTATTATATGTTAGCGCATTAGACCTTTTGGCTTCCTGCGCCGATACCCGTTAGCTGCGGTCAGTTGGAGCTGCCGTTGGTAGTCTCGCCTAAAACAACGTCTATATTCATGCTTACGCCGTCTCTGTAGATATTCAAGGTGATGGTATCACCGGCGGAGAACTGGTTTTTAGCTTCCATCAGCTCGTCCATAGTGGATATTGAGCTGTCGTTCACGCCGATTATGATATCGCCGGCCTTGATTCCGGCGGCTTCCGCTCCCGATTCGGGGGTGATGAACCTTATGCACACGCCCTGCGGAAGACGGTAGTAAAGTGACATTATATAGGTTATATCCTCGCCGCTGATTCCTATCATCGGTCTTCCGGTTACGTAGCCGTATTCCATAAGGTCGCCAACTATCGGCAGAGCCTCGTCTATGGGAATCGCGAAGCCCAGACCTTCACCGTAGGCAGAATTTACCTTTGCCGAGGTTATTCCTATTATCTGACCGTAGGCGTTTATAAGAGGACCGCCCGAGTTTCCTTTGTTTATGGAAGCCTGAGTCTGAATAAGCGTCATCTTGTTTTCGCCAATGGTAATTGTTCTGTTAAGACCAGATATAATCCCGGTGGTCATTGTGCCGTAAAGGTCAAGCCCTAAGGGGTTGCCTATTACTACTGCAAGCTCGCCGATTCTCAGCTCGCCGGATTTTCCGAACTCGCATGGGGTCAGACCGCTTGCTTCTATCTTCAATACTGCCAGATCGGTCTGAGCGTCCGCCCCGACTACCTTGGCTTCGTATTCGTTCAGGCGGTTATCAACTATCATAATGCTTACAGCGTCCTCAACGACGTGGGCATTGGTGAGGATATATCCATCCTCGCTGATGATGATGCCTGTTCCCGTGGCAGAGCTGCGGGCTAATATGCAGGACACTCCCACTACCGAGGGGGAAACCTTATCGTAGATATCCGGCAGGTCCATTGCATCATCGGGGGCGGCAAGCTGTTCAAGGCTTGGATAGCTCCTCTGCGAGCTTACGTTTGCCGGCGGGCTTTCAACGGTTCGGCTTTCATCGGCAATGTCATTGTCTGCGGAGCCGTCTTCAACCGGGTCTGTGACCTCACTGCTTTGGGACTGCTGCGACGGGAATATCGAAAGATTGCTTTCGCCGGGCTGTGGATTTGGCTGAGATTGGTTTTCGGTTACCGCTATATAAGCGGAAATCGATGTTACCGAAACAACAAATACCGCAAGCACCGCCGCTATAACGCCCAAGGCTATTTTTCCGCCCTTGCTCTGGCGGGAGCCTTCCGGCTCGGAGCCGTTGTTGTAGATGTATTCGTTCGCGGAGTGGATGTTCACCGGTCTTGGTGCCGGCGGCTCCTCAGCCGCAGTGAAGGACGTTTCGATTACGTTGTCTGCGTTTTCGCTTACGGCTTCTTCGATTACAATTTCCTCGGGGGGATCATCCTCATAAGGAACGCCGGGCAATTCGTTCATGCCGTCGGCTTGATTTTTATTATCAAAATCCATATCGGTATGTTCATGCCGGGGAAGTCTTGCCGCAAAAGCAATAGTTCCGTACCGAACCCTCTCCTTCTTTAAAATTTTTGCTGAAAACAGCGATTAGGCGGATGGTGTTTTGTTTTTTGCTGTGATTATAATTTAACAGGTCATTGTGAAAAATGCATGAAAGAAAGCGGAAGATTTTAAGGTCAAAAAGAAAAAGGTAAGGTCATACAGCGCGGCGGCTGTCCCTGCAAAGCAGCAATGCACAGGCAGTCTTCAAAAAATCGAATTTGGATTTGACAGCAGAAGCAATGTATAGTATAATTAATCTTATACCATAATAACCCTTTGAGGATGTGATAACCTGTGATATATACCGACCTTATATTCGTCTTCCTTTTTCTGCCGGTCTATGCGGTTCTGATGCTTGCCCTGCGTGATAGGTACGAGAAAAATTTCGCCGCAGTCGTAATGTCCCTGATATTCTTTGTCTGGGGGCGTCCGTTATATTATGCGCTGATTTTTCTGAACATATTCACCGTTTATGCGGCAGGAAGGCTTTCCTCGCGCTCTGATTATAATATAATAAGGATAGCTGTCACGTCGCTGGCGGCGGCATCCGCCCTTCCGGCGGCGATAGCTTTAGCTTCTGACAATACTGTTAAGGGTGCGGTAAGCGCATTCGGCGTTCTGCTTTTCGCTCTTCGGTGCGGGCTTTATCTTCGCGATGCAGAGGACGGCGGTGAAAGGAACATAATAAACCTGAGCGTGTACCTTATGTCGTTTGAGTTTATGGCAATATCCCCTGTTCTTGCCTATTCGGAAATTAAGGAAGGCATTGCCGGGCGCAAAACCAACCTTGCCATGCTTTCGGGCGGACTGGAACGGTTTGTGGGCGGGCTTGCCGCTTCCGCGATTCTGGGATATTCCCTTGAAAGGGTGCGCCAGGCTGCGCTGTTCGGCGGCGCACTGCCATATATCAACGCCATAGTCGGCGTGATAGCTGCGGCGCTTGAATTTTACGTGATAGTCTGTGCATACCTTGCCATGTCCGATGGGCTTTGCCTTATCGGCGGCTATAGAATTAAGATGTGGGATTCCTCCTTTACCCCGCGAAGCCTTGTAAAAAACCATCTGGGATACGCCCATCTCAGCCTTGCGGCGGTGCTGAATTCCGTGATTTCCGAAAAGAAGCCCTATGTTATGTGCGTGTGGCTGGCGGTTTTGTGTTTAGCAGTCGGCTTTAGCCTGGGCTTCGGAGCGGGAACTGTGGCGTTTGCCAGTATAATAGCCGCGGCAATGCTTATGCAGGCGCTGTTTGAATCAAAAAAATCGGCTGCCAGCGGGATATTCACTGCAATAGCGTTTCTTCTGGGATTCATTGTACTTGCCAACGGCTCTTTAACGGCTCTTGGAAGCTGGTTCAGGGCATTTTTACCCGGGCAGTACGATTTCGATATCAGCTATGTTCTGTATACCCGCCTTCATCAGAGCTGGATATGGCTTATTATAGCTGCTGTTTATGCTTCCCCGCTAAGGCGCATCGCCGAAAGGCGGGCAAGAGAGAGGATGTCCTCGAGCGAAGCGGCATACGGAATTATAAGAACACTGAACGCGGTATTATCGGGAGTGCTTGTGATACTTTCCGCCGCCGCAATGATATCCGCAGGAGGTGCATATTAATGGCCAAGAAAAAGATTCAGAACCGCCGCAGCAATTCCGAGGCTGAAACTCAGGTCAAGGCTGATGTCAGGACTGAGGTCGGGACTGAAGGCGGGCAGGAAAAGCCATCCTTTGAAATAGGGGTCAAAGGGGACGAATTTGAACGCAGATATCGCCGCGCGGCGATGAGCTCATCCGCACCGGCTGACAGGCTTTTGAACAGCCTGAGCCGCGAATCCAGCGCGGATAAATATAATTTTTTGGGCTTTGCCATACCCGCAATTCTTATTTTAATAATTGCTCTGAGCCTTACCATAATAAGCCGGGGAGATATAGAGGAGCGGCTGAATGTTCAGCCATCCCTGAAGACGGTTATAAACGGCGAATACTTTAAGAACCTGAACGACGTATATGAGCAGACTGTGACATTTAAAGACGGCGCAATGAAGCTATGCGCGGCAATGGGTCTTTGCGAAGCGCCGGTTGAGCCGGCGGAAGAGCTTGTTCCGGATGAAGAGCCTGCCCCGCCCGAGCCGGATGTTATCCCCGAACCGGCGGTAACTCAGCAAACCGAGCCTGCGGTGACAACCGCCCCGCCTGTTACGGTTCAGACCGAGGAGACTGAGCCGGAGAGCTATGAAACCTTTATCATGTATGCAACTGCAACAGTGAATATCCGCCTTGGTCCTTCCACCGATGATGCCATCCTTGGAAACTACGTACAGAATGAGGAAGCAGAGGTTATTGCCATCCGTGAAGACGGATGGGCAGAGGTGCTTTTTGACGGCATTAAGGCATATGCCTACGCCGAATATTTGAGCGATTCCAAGGTTGAAGTAACTACCACAAGGCGCAGAAGCCGCACCGACGCCACTACCGCCGAGCCTGAGGATACTACCTTTGATGAGGATGAAAACGGCGAGGTTACATTCACGCCTGATGATGACAGCGGGGAGCCGACCTCTGTACCCGAGAACGGCGGTGAACAGGATTCCGGCGATGAAAGCGCTGATTCTTCGGATGAATCGGTAACGCTTGATGACGAACCGTATGCGGACGGAGGACAGCCTGATGGGGAAGAAACGCCTTCCGATGGGGAGAATTCTTCCGATGAAAACGGTGAGCCTTGGTGAGCGGCGGGAGCATTTATAGCCCAAAGCCGGAGGGTGCGGCAAATCCGTATCGCCCGAAGAGGTTTTTAAGCCTTGATTCCGTTTTGAAGAGCGAATTCGGCGCTAAGGTGGTAAAAATACCGCTAAACGCCGGATTTTCCTGCCCAAACAGGGACGGCGCAAAGGGTTACGGCGGCTGCATATACTGCTCGCCATCCCTATCGGGGGAGTTTGCGGGAAGTCCGCGCCTTAGCCTTAAAGAGCAGTTCGATATGGGAAAGCGGCAGTATCATAAAAAATGGGGCGATACCCTTTACATGGCTTATTTGCAGGCGGGCACCAACACCTACGCTCCATATGAAAAGCTTGTGCGCGTGTTCGGCGAGGCGTTTTCAATTCCCGATTCGGTGGGACTTAGCATTGCCACCCGCGCCGACTGCGTGATGCCGCGCGCCGCAGACCTTCTGGCGGACATCTCGGAAAAGACATATCTTACGGTGGAATTAGGGCTTCAATCATCGTCGGAGGATACCGCTAAGCGCATAAACCGCGGGCACACCTATGCCGAGTTCCTTGCGGGATACCGCCTTTTGGCGGAGCGGGGAATAAAAACCTGCATACACATTATAAACGGTCTTCCGGGGGAGTCACACACGGATATGATGCGAACCGCCCGGGATGTTGCCGCCCTGCGCCCCTATGAGGTCAAGATACATTCGCTTTATATAGTAATGAATACCAAAGCCGCGCTGATGTGGGCAGGCGGGGAGCTTGAAGCCATGGGCAGAGAGGAATACATTAAAACCGTCTGCGACCAGCTTGAAATCCTTCCGTCTGACACAGCTATAGGCAGACTTACCGGCGACGGCGACAGAACCGCTCTTTTAGCCCCATTGTGGACGAGGGACAAGCGAAGCGTGCTTAACGGAATTGATAAGGAGCTTGCCGCAAGAGGCAGCTGGCAGGGGATAAGATATAGTTAAAATTAAAGGCTTTCTGCGGATTTTTGCAGAAAGCCTTTTGTTATTATCTTATCTCATCTCATCATCGCGGAGTTATACGGAATTTATCCAGAATGCCCCAGCCCTGCGGATATATGCCCAGAAGCCGATTGATTCCATCAAAAAATCCGCCGTATACGGCTAAAAGCGCGCCTATTATAAGGAATATGACGGCAGCAAACCGGGTTATATAAATAGCCTCGGAGGTCGGCTCAACATCACCCTCGAACTTCCACACATTGCCGAACCTTAGGCAGAAACGCGGAAAGGCAAGGTTAATAGCGGAAATTGCGGCTATTATTATGCCTATTATTAGTATTGCTGGGCTCATAGCCGTTCACATCCTTTATCAGAGTATAATTATTCCCCGCTCATAACCGAATCAAGGTTGATGACGTAGTATGTCTTCTCGCCGAAGTCCTGATTTTCATAATATGCACTGCAAAGCTCGCCTTTATCAATGAAAAAGAATGACGAGTGGTAGCTTATAGTGTTAAGCTCTTTGTTTAAATCAAAGGTAAGCAGGGCGGTTTCGCCGCTTGCAGGGTTGAAAATGTAGTTCTGCGCAACCGATTGGCTCTTTTCAAGAACGTTTATTGCAAAGTATTTATCGTTATAGGCGCAGGAGAAAAAGTTGGATGTTTTACGCACGCCGTTATGCTCTCCCTCGCACTTGAAGATAATCCTGTCGTCGCCGCCGTTGATTTTGCAGATATAGCAGTTGCCATAGTAGTTATCCGATGCCATAAAATAATCGCCGATTATGGTAAAGCTTTCTACAAAGGCCATATCGCTGATATACCCAAAGTTATTAAGCGGGATTCTTCCAAGCTCCTCGCCGGTTAAGCTGAAGCGGCGCAGAGTCCATTTTGACTCTTCCGAGATGGTCTGGTGAGCGAGCGCATATATTTCGCCGTCCTTTACAGCGTAGGCAGTGTTGTAGTAGCCTACCGAATCGGAAGATGCCCTTTTTTCATTAAGAGAAGAGAGCTGTGCATCGTCACCTTTCGTCTCATCCTCTTTTTCTTCCTCTTCCTTGGCGAAATATGCATCTATTCTGCCCTCACGCAGGATTTCGGTGTAATTTCCATCGATATCGCACACTTCCAGAACGTTGTAGTAATCATATATATCGCCTTCAGACGCGCGGTACTGGTAGTACATCAGAAATCTTTCTTCATCCAATTTGGCAAATGAAACGCCGCTGGGAGAAATGCCATCGTCGGTAGTGGTGCGCAAAACTTCGATTTTCTTATCCCCGGCGTCAATGCGGGTGAGCCTCAGTGCATTATCCGCATACGATTTCCATTCGTAAAAGTATCTGTCCTGCATTACTAATTCGGAATTTGAGCCATAGTTCCAGCTGGGAAAATCCTTGGGATATGTTATTTGAGTAAGGGCATTTGCTTCGTCATCATAAAGCGCGTATTCCTCAATACGTATTCCGTTGTAGCCGCCGTAAATGTAGGAAATCCAGGTTCCGCCGGCATGGGCTATCGGGGATATTTTTTCGTCCGGCGTGAACGATTTTATTTCATCGCTGTCAATGTGTATTTTATTTGTGACTTCGGGGAGATATATTCTTACATCATCGGAATAGGCATCTTTATTCGGGTCAGACAGCTCGCCGAAGCCGGATTCCTCAGACGCATCAGCAGGCTCTGTTGCAGGAGCGGGGGATGCTTCGGAAGAGGTTGTGAATACAGTGCTCACCGGCTCTGTAGAATCAGCCGAGCCTGCGTCCGAATCGCCGTGAACTGAGGAGGGCGTGCCTTTTGCGCAGGAAGACATAACGACAGCGCTGAGCATAGTTACAATGGTAAACAAAAGCTGAGCTTTTTTCATGGGGCGTACTCCTTATTTGACTTATGCCATCACGGCGGGCTGTTTGCCGAAAAGCCGTTAAAGATTAATTTGCTGATACATATATTATTGCATAAAAATAGAAGCCTGTCAACATATTTTCAGGAAAAATATTAAAATAACTTGATTTTTCTGGTTGAGCATAAAATCTTTTTAAATGTATCTTTACCCCATCATCGCCCCGCATTTACGCCGATTTTACGGTAATATAAGGACGATTGGCATAAATTGCTATCAGTATATTACAAAACATCAATCAAAGCAACGGATAAATCATAGAAATTTTTAAAGATTTAGTATATAATTAATATGCTAATATGCTTGGCGGGACAGCGTCTGCAAAGCAGCAGCCCTGCCTGCCGGAGCGGAACAGTCATTTACTATGGAAAATTAAGAAAGGAAATCGATGATCATGAAAAGATTTGTAGCATTGCTTTTAGCATTGGTAATGATCTTTGCACTCGTCGGCTGCGGAAAGAAAAAGCGTGAGATAATCAAGCTGACCCTTTCCACTGAGGACGCTGAGGCCATCCTTGCCGCCGCGGGAATTACGCTGCCCGACCCTGAAACGGCAGAGGGCGCTCACTCGACAATCAAGTGGCTTTCGTGGTTCGACCAGTTCCACAACTACTCTGAGGACGAGGTTATCAACACCGGCTTCTTCACCTTCACCGAAAGGTACGGCAGAGAGATCGAGTGGATCGAGTGCGACTATTTTGAAAGAATGGATATGCTCGCCAACCTTATACTTGCGGGAACCCCGCCGGATTTCACCCCTTCGGGAACAAACTCCACCGCTACATACCCCATGAGCTGCATAAAGGGTCAGTATCAGCCGATCGATCAGTGGATAGACTACACCGACCCGCTGTGGAGCGACCTTAAGGAGACTGCCGATTACTTTACCCTTGGCGGCAAGCACTACGTTCTGGTATTCGACCTTGACGCTTCTAACGTTATCCCCTACAACCGCAGAGTTTTGGACGAATGGGGCTTTGACGACCCCGCCGAGCTTTACGCCAACGACGAGTGGACGTGGGACGTCTTCTATAATATGTGCGTGGACTTCTCCGACGCGGACGATGACCGCTTCGCGCTGGACGGATACGCTTACGCAGGAGCTATGGTTGAATCCACCGGTCAGCAGCTGCTTCAGATAGACGAGAACGGAACCTTCTATTCCAATATCGACTCGCCGGAAATCGAAAGAGCCGAAAACCTTATTTACGACCTTGCCAAGAACGACTGCTGCTACCACAGCGGCGGCAATATGTGGCCGAGAAGCATGGGCGGCGATGTAGTCTTCGGCAACGGCGTTAAGGACGGAAAGTGCCTGTTCTACACAATAGGTATCGACTTCTTCAGAGATACCGTTGAAAACGTCAACGCTCTTTGGGGCGATATCGAGGGCGGCGAGCTTATGTTTGCTCCGCTTCCCAGAGATCCTCAGGGCGACGGCATCTACTACATGGGCGCTACTCCTTACAAGAAGTGCTACGGCATAGTAAACGGCTGCGACAATCCTGCCGGAGTTGCTCTGTTTGCAGCATGCGAAAGATTCAAGATAATCGACCCCACGGTTGAATCCATCGACCGCAAGCAGCTGCGCGAGGTTTACAAGTGGAACGAAGAAATGCTTACCATGTGGGACACCTGCAAGCGTCTGGCTCTTGAACATCAGAGAATGGACCTTACCGGCGACCTTCCGTCAAATCTTGCATCCGCTTTGGGCAGATTGAGCGACGGTATTATCAGAAACGCAAACCCGTCATCCTGGGCACAGCTTAAGGAGCAGAACCGCGAATCCGTTGAGTATTACATTGAGGAATTGAACGGACTTATAGCGGAACAGAATGAGGGATAATAGCGCGGAGCAATGCTTTTGAGCGCATATTAAGGCAATATTCCCGGCTGACCGAGGTAATTGCTCATCAGCCGGGGAAATGCTTATTAAATTTCCGGGTGAAAGGAATGTATATCAGAATGAAAAGAATAATTGCCATTATACTTGCATTGGTAATGATCTTTGCACTCGTCGGATGCGGCAAGAAAAAGCGTGAGATAATCAAGCTTACCTTATCTACCCAGGATTCCGAAGCTATTCTGGCTGCTGCCGGAATAAGGCTTCCTCCTGCCGAAACCGCCGCCGGTGCAAATACCACTGTTAAGTGGCTTGCGTGGTACGATGAGTTCCACAATTACAGAGAGGATGAAATCGTCAACACCGGTTTCTACACCTTCACCGAAAAGTACGGCGGAGATGTTGAGTGGATAGAGTGCGACTACTTTGAAAGGATGAACGACCTTGCAAACCTGATCCTTTCGGGAAATCCGCCGGACTTTACTCCATTCGGTACAAACTCTACCGCCTGCTACCCAATGTGCTGCATAAAGGGTCAGTATCAGCCTATAGACCCATACATAGACTATGATGATCCCCTGTGGGCAGACATGAAGGAAACCGCCGATTACTTTGTTCTTGGCGGCAACCATTATGCAATAGTATTCGACCTTGGCGTTGCCAACGTTGTTCCTTACAACCGCAGAGTTATAGA
>CALDFS010000248.1 GCA_937942105.1 uncultured Ruminococcus sp.
CAGGAAAAATATACCCTTCTCCACCAAAGGGAAGCAAAGGGCGTTCTTGCCGGAAAGCTGGTTGCCAGGGTCGCGGCTCTTACCGGCGGCAAGGGCGGAGGACGCCCCGACAGCGCCATGGCAGGAATCGGCGACGCTGCAAAGCTTGACGATGCGCTGATTCAGGTTGACGATATTGTAAGAGAATTTTTGGGCATATAGATAGGAGGAAAAGCCATGAACGACTGCTTGTTCTGCAAAATCATTAAAGGAGACATCCCCTCGAAAAAGGTGTATGAGGATGAATATTGCTACGCCTTCGAGGATATATCCCCGGTCGCACCCACTCACATACTGTTTGTGCCCAAGGAGCATATTTCCGGTGTTAGCGGCATAACCGCCGAAAACAGCGCGGTCGTTTCAAAGATATTTGAAGCGATTGCCAGGGTCGCCGCCGAAAAGGGCTTGGATGGCGGCTACAGAGTGGTTTCCAACTGCGGCGCCGACGCCGGTCAGACCGTTTTCCATCTGCATTTCCACCTTTTGGGCGGAAAGAATCTTGGAGTAATGTGTGATAAATAATATAGTGAAAGGATTGCTGAATTATGGATAAATTTTACACCCTAAACGTAGCAGGACTAAAGCGCGAGCTTCCCATCTGCGAGGTAAACGAAAAGCTTGATATAGCGGCGTTCGTAATGTTTTCGGACGTTGAGCTTACGGTTGCCTGCGCTTCCGAGCTGTTGAAGAAAACCCCCGAGTTTGATGTTATCGTCACCGCGGAATCAAAGGGAATCCCGCTGGCATATGAAATGGCACGCCAGGTCGGAAACGGCATGAAGTATATCGTTGCCAGAAAGATGCCCAAGCTTTACATGCGCAACCCTGTTTCGGTAGACGTTAAGTCGATAACCACCGCGACTGTTCAGAAGCTCTGGCTTTCTAAGGACGAAGCTGAGTACCTCAAGGGAAAGAGAGTCCTTATAGCGGACGATGTAATATCCACCGGCGAATCGCTTGATGCTGTCATTAAGCTGGTCAACTATGCGCAAGGCAATATCGTCGGCAAGTGCGCGGTATTGGCTGAGGGTGATGCCGCCGACAGGCATGATATAATCTTCTTGGAGAAGCTGCCGCTGTTCTTCAAGTGATAGTGATTTTATAGGAAAACCGCCTCTGAGCAATATCAGCGGCGGCTTTTTTTGTGGGGTATTGCTTACGGTGTAGGCGCGCCCTGCTCACATGGTTTAGCGGAGGTCTGGACGCTATTTGCGTCCTGACGACAAGGTCGTCACCGCGCATGGCGCGGAGACCTCCGCCCGCACGAACTGCGGCGCCCGCAGAAGGTGCGATAGAACACTATGCTATAGGGGCGCGCCGGTGGGAAACAGACACATGATAAGTTGCCACAGCAGGATTAAAAGCAATTCTACGCTGAGAACGGCGAAGCCGCGATAAAGCGGCGTG
>CALDFS010000249.1 GCA_937942105.1 uncultured Ruminococcus sp.
TTGTGTAGTTGGTGTGTAGTATGCCTATAAAACCCGCTATAATACAAGATTTTAAAATGGTTCGAATCCCTCCTTCTCCGCCAAATGAAACGACAACCTTCAAAAAAGGCTGTCGTTTTATTTTTTGCGTATTTTCATTTTCCGCACAACAGGAAATGATTTTTACCCACATTTATGTTATTATAAAACCATCCCGGGAAGGAGGATTATCATGCAGGACTCAGACATCATCAGAGCAGGACTTGCTTACATAGAACAGAATCTGAAAACCGATATTACGCCCAAGGAATTGTCGCAGATGGCAGGATATTCGGTTTGGCACTATCAGCGTATGTTTGCGCAGGTAGTCGGTGTGCCGCTGGCGGAGTATATCAACAGACGTCGGCTGGACAGTGCACTTGCGGAAATAAGCGCTGACCGCAAAGCAATAGATGCAGCAATGGAATATGGATTTGACAGCTATGCGGGATTTTACAAGGCGTTTCTGAGAATGTATGGTTGTTCTCCGAAAAAATATTTATCCCTTTATGGAACACATCAACAAATACCGGAGGTAATAACTATGTTTACAGAAGCAGAACTAAGAAAAATTCTCGATAATTGGGACATCCCCAAAGGTTTATCCATCAATGACGTTAAAATTGTGGACGGCACAAAAACAGCAAACAACATATGGCAGATCGGTAAGGATTATATCCTTAAAACCGGAGATCGGGCTATAATACACCGAAACGCCCGAATAGCAAAAGCTATAGAGGCGCAGGGCTTTTCCGCGGCAGTTCCTGTTCCGACAAAAACTGGCGACATTCTCGCAGATGGTCAGAACAATTTTGTATTGATACGCAAAGCAAAGGGCGAACCGCTTTCTAAATCCCAACGCTTCGGCGACGATTGCGAGGACTTCGGGTTTAAATATGGGCAAAGCATCGCCCGACTGCATAAAGCATTGAGCGAGGTAGAAGAGGATATTCAACCGTTTGAGCAGAATGTGTTTGCTCATGTCACTGAATGGGCTATTCCAAATGTGAAAAAGCAGAATATACAATGGAATATGGGCTTGCCGGACAGCTTTTTCGAGGAGTATATCCGGAATTTCGGAACGCTGTTTGAAAAGCTGCCGAAGCAGTTGATACACCGCGACCCCAACCCGTGCAATATTCTGTTTTGCGGCGGAGATGTCAGCGGATTTATCGATTTTGATTTAAGCGAGCGAAACGTCCGCTTATGGGACCCTTGCTATTGCGCTACGGGAATACTGTCCGAACAGCGGAATGTAGAAAATGCCTATGACAAATTCCCTGCAATATTGAACGCAATACTGCACGGCTATGACAGTGTAAATCCCTTGACCGCCGATGAAAAGCAAGCGATATACTATGTTCTTTGCTCCATCCAGATGATTTGTGTTGCGTATTTTGAAAGCGTCAACGAATATAAGGATTTGGCAAGAACCAATCGCAAAATGCTGGTATATATCATAGAGCAAAAAGCTCTGATAGATAATATCTTTAACGATTAATTTTGTTACTATTTTTTCAGTCATTTTACAACCAAAATACGCCTGCCGCAAGGAAGAAATATTTCCTGTGGCAGGCGTATAAGCTCTACATTATTTCATGATTCTTAAATACATAATATGCGGCATATTTTCTTGATTCTGCTTTGCGAATCGCCCAAGTCATGCCCATATTCACCTATCGTCAAGTTCAGCAAGCACCCCAATATTATCAAAAATAAACTGCTGTGCTTCGGAATTATACACAATGGCTATATATTTACCGGTTCTTCCGACAAATTCCCTTTCACTCAGTCCCATGCTTTTGCCCTGAGCAGTCGGGCGGCGGTGGTTGCTGCCGCTTGGGTCGGTGTAGGTACTTAACATGCCTATGTTTTCCAGCCATTCGGTTATGGTTGTTACCTTCAGCCTGCGCATATTTTCAGGATCTATCAGCGAGTTGATTTTTGCTGTGATTTCACTCACCTTGCATGGCTCGTCCTCCATCTTCAGCGAGCTTATCTGCTCGCTTGTCAGGAAGAAGGGAAGCTTTTCGGAGCGCTTTTTCTTTTTCGGTTTCGTGATTTCTGGTATATCCTCTTCGGTCAGCTCTGCGCCATCTGATATGGCTTTAAGAAAAGCGTCGCCGTATTTTTTGAGCTTGACGCTTCCCACGCCGGTCACATCAAGCATTTCCACACGGTTCCGAGGGCGCTTTGCGCACATATCCGCCAGTGCAGCGTCTGAGAATATGACGAACGGCGGAACGTGCTCCCTGTCTGCAAGCTCCCGCCGGAGCGCTTTGAGTCTGTTGAACAGAACCTCGTCCAAGCTGCTCAGCTCCTTCTTGCCCGAAGCGGACTTCTTTTCTTCCTCCTTGACCTCAATGGCGGCTTTCATGGTGAGCGGCTGATTATCGCGCAAGATCAGCGCGCATTTTTTTGTCAGCTTCAGAATAGGATACTCCCCGCCGTCTGTGATGATGTATTCCTCTTGAATCAGATGGGTAAGTATTGCCTGAAGCCGCTTTTCCGAGCAGTCGCTCATAACGCCATATGTAGAAAGCGCGTTCAGCCCAAGGCTTAAAATGCGCTCGTTCTTGCTTCCTCTTAGTATATCGCAGATCATCTTTCTGCCGTAGCGCTGGCTCGTCCTTATTATGCAGGAGATTATTTTTTTCGCCTCGACGGTTATGTCAATCTCTTCAAAATTGGTTACGCAGTTGGAGCATTTACCGCAGTAATCTGTATAGCTGTCCGAGAAGTATTTTAAAATCGTGCACCGCAGGCAGTCGCTTGTGGTGGCATACCATGTCATGTATTTCAGGCGCTCCAAGTCCCTCTGCCTTATGGCATCCTGCTCCTGCACGGTAAGCTCGGGGTTGGGGTCTGAGTGAAGTATAAGGTAGTTTGCCGTGTGAACATCCCGCGGGCTGTAAAGAAGAATACAGTCAGCCTCACTGCCGTCGCGTCCGGCACGTCCTGCCTCCTGATAGTAGCTTTCTATGTTCTTTGGCATATTGTAGTGGATGACGTAGGATACGTTTGACTTGTCGATTCCCATGCCGAAGGCGTTTGTGGCAACCATTATCCGCTTTCTGTCGAAAACGAAATCGTCCTGATTCGTCTTACGCTCCGTTTCGGAAAGCCCTGCGTGATATCTTGTAGCCTTAAAGCCCTGAGCTGTAAGAGCATCGCATACCTGCTCAACCGTCTTTCTTGTTGAGCAATATACTATTCCGGAGCTGTCAGCCCGCTGAGTTATCAGCGTAATAAGTGTGCGCAGCTTTTCCTTCGGTTTCATCACCGAGAAAAACAGGTTGGGTCTGTCGAACCCCGTGGTGACGACCAAAGGATCGTCAAGCCGCAGTATTCTTAATATATCGTCCCTTACCTGCTTGGTGGCGGTTGCCGTAAACGCTCCTATTACCGGGCGGCGGGGAAGGAAATCGATAAATTCTATGATTTTAAGATAGCTCGGTCTGAAATCCTGTCCCCACTGCGATATGCAGTGAGCCTCGTCCACCGCAACAAAGGATATCTCCATCCTTGTGCACAGTGACAGAAACTCATAAGCCTCCAGCCGTTCCGGGGCAACGTAGAGCATCTTATATCTTCCTGCCTCGCAGTTTTCTATGACGCATGCGTATTCCTCCGCCGAAAGCGAGCTGTTGAGGCAGGCGGCAGCTATCCCTGCGCTTTCAAGCGCGTTTACCTGATCCTTCATCAGCGATATCAGCGGGGATATTATAACGGTAAGTCCACGAAACATAAGCGCCGGAATCTGATAGCATATTGATTTTCCGGCGCCGGTTGGCATTATACCTACAGCATCCCTGCCGGAAAGCAGACAGTCAATAAGATCCGCCTGACCTTCTCTGAAGTCATTGTAGCCGAAATATTTTTTCAGCAGTTCTATTTTTACATCCACAGGTTATACTCCTTGAGATTATTATTAATCGTTGTATTATTTACCTTCCGCTTACTAAGGCTGCGGCGTAAACTGCCTTTGCGCCCTGCTCCTTAAGGATATACGCGCACCTTGAAAGCGAGCTTCCGGTGGTTATAACATCGTCGCATAAAAGCACGGTTTTGCCGTCAAGATTCATCTTCCTTTTGGGCGGAAGATATACCTTCTTCGCAAATCTTTGCCTGTTCTCATAGCCCTTCTGACTGTGCTGCGAGCTTTTTGTGTCGGCTCTGCGAATTGCACCGTGAATTATATCTTTTCGAAGATTCCGAGCCAGGATTCCGGCAATTATTTCAGCCTGATCATAGCCGTTCACAGACTTTTTCCTGCGGGACATCGGAACATACGCAACGCAGTCGATATCTCTCACCGTTCCCGATTCAACTATGCTGTCATAAAGCCCGGAGCAGAAATATTCTGCGGCGTTGAAGGCTCTTTTTCGTTTTAGCCGGAGTATGCCTTCCCTTGATCTGCCGCCGTACCTTCTGCACCGTCTGCAAAAGCTGTTCCAGACCCTTTGCCGAAAGGTACTGCG
>CALDFS010000250.1 GCA_937942105.1 uncultured Ruminococcus sp.
GAGCCGCAAGACTCAGCGGTGCTTTCAACCGGTGTTGCGGGCGCGCATAAGATTCAGGGCATAGGCGCAGGGTTCGTCCCCGATGTTCTGAATACTAAGATATATGACGAGATAATACCGGTATCAAACGAAAACGCGTTTGCCACAGGTAAGCTTATCGGCAGAAGCGAGGGTGTGCTTGTTGGCATATCCTCAGGCGCGGCGGCATATGCCGCAATCGAGCTTGCAAAGCGCGAGGAAAACGCGGGCAAGACAATAGTTGTCCTTCTTCCCGACACCGGCGACAGATATCTTTCAACACCGCTTTTTGCAGATTGAAGAAGTACAATAAGGAGAGGCATTTGCATGATGATATCAACAAGGGGCAGATATGCTTTAAGAGTGCTTGCAGACCTTGCAGAGCATGCAGATATGGGATATATCCCGATGAAAGAGGTCGCGGCGCGGCAGGGGATATCACTAAAATATCTTGAGCAGATCATTCCTGCGCTGACTAAAAGCGGGTATATTGAAGGAATCCAGGGCAAGGGCGGCGGATATCGCCTGATAAAATCCCCCGAGGAATGCATAATCGGCGATATCCTTCGGCTTACCGAGGGCGACCTTGCCCCGGTTGCCTGTTTAGAGTGTGATGCAAAGCCCTGCGCAAGGGTTGCGGGATGCCCCACCTACCCGATGTGGGTGGAATTTTACAGGCTTGTTACCGATTATTTTGACGGAAAAACGCTTGCAGATTTGGTTAAAAGGTGATTTGACCGCCGCAGAACCATATCCGTATCATCTGAAAATAAATAAAGAAGTATAAAACCAACTCCGGTCCGAAGTGATAGCAGGTGCTGTATATGCAGACCTGCTGCACCTTGGACCGGAATTTTTTATCGCGAAATTGCAGAAAAGTATTATTTTTTTACATTATATTAGTAGACAAACCGGCGGACTTAATATATAATATACGCATATATGATAGTTATATCATATGCATAACAAAACCCGATTGACATCTGCAAGGAGGATGACAGTATGTTAAAGGCGGCAATAATCGGCACCGGCAATATCTCGCCGGAGCATATAAGGGGGTATCTAAGATTCCCCGAAAGAGTTGAAATTATCGCTCTGTGCGATATATACCCCGAAAAGGCGGAAAAGAAAAAGCGCGACTTCGGGCTTACAAACGCAAAGGTCTACCCTTCGCATAAGGAGCTTATTGCGGATATCGGCGCTGAGCTTGACATTGTGGATGTTTGCACCCCGCCGTTTACCCATGCGGAAATCTCGATAGATTTTCTGAACGCAGGAGTGAACGTTGTCTGCGAAAAGCCTATGGCAGCTTCTTTAGAGGAGTGCGACAAAATGCTCGAAGCGGAAAAGCGCAGCGGCAAAACCCTTGCAATCATCGCGCAGAACCGCTTTACCGACCCTTATTGGAAGCTTAAAGGCGTCCTTGATTCCGGAAAGATAGGCAGAGTGCTTCATGCCGCCGTTGATTCCTACTGGTGGCGCGGTCACTGCTATTATGACCTTTGGTGGCGCGGAGCCTGGGCAACCGAGGGCGGCGGATGCACCCTCAACCACGCAGTCCATCACATAGATATGCTCGGCTGGCTTTTAGGCACACCCGAAAAGGTAACGGCTGTGCTTTCAAACGCCGCGCACGACAATGCCGAGGTCGAGGATATATCAATCGCCGCCATGCAGTATCCCGGCGGAACGCTTGCTCAGGTTACAAGCTCGGTGATCCACCATGGCGAGGAGCAGAAGGTTGTTTTGCAGGGCGAAAAGGCGCGTATTTCCGCACCGTGGAAGGTTTATGCCTCCCTCCCACGCGAAAACGGCTTCCCTTACCGCAATGAAGAGCTTGAAAAGGAGCTTGAAGAGCTTCATAATTCCGTTCCCGACCTTAAATACACCGGTCACACCGCCGAGCTGAACGACGTTATGACCGCCATAGAAACCGGCACACGCCCGTTTATAGACGGCGTAAGCGGCAGAAGAACTATTGAAATCATCACGTCGATATACAAATCCGGCTTCGAGGGCAGAACCGTCTGCCTTCCTTTGAAAAAGGACGACCCATGGTACACCGTTGAGGGCATACAGAAAAACGTCAGGCACTTCTATGAGAAGTCGGCTTCGGTTGAGAATTTCTCTGACGGCAGCATAACCGTCGGCGGAAGCAGATAAGGAGGATAATTATGGCAGACTTTCAGAAAGCGGACGGCATGAACTATGCCCCCACAAGCAAGCCCAAGCCGGTAGTAAAACCGGGTGAGTTCGTTTTTGCGGCTATGAGGCTTGACCACGGTCACATCTACGGCATGTGCAACGGTCTTAAAGAGGCCGGGGCAACCTTAAAATACGTCTACGACCCCGACCCGAACAAGGTCAAGGCATTTTTGAATAAATATCCCGATGTAAAAGTCGCCTCGTCGGAGGATGAGATTTTAAACGACCCCGAAATCAAGCTGGTAGCAGGTGCGGCAGTAACCTCCGAGCGCTGTGCATTAGGTCTTAAAGTTATGGACGCCGGCAAGGACTATTTTACCGACAAGGCGCCCCTTACCACCCTTGAACAACTTTCAGCCGCCAGAAAAAAGACAGCCGAAACCGGCAGAAAGTACATGGTCTACTACAGCGAACGCCTGCACGTTGAATCAGCGGTATACGCGGGTCAGCTTATAAAATCGGGGGCGATTGGCAAGGTAATACAGGTCTTGGGTCTTGGACCGCACAGGCTTGGCGCATCCGGGCGCCCGGCGTGGTTCTTTGAAAAGGAGAAGTACGGCGGAATTCTGTGCGACATCGGCTCGCATCAGGCGGAGCAGTTTTTGTATTACGCAAACGAAACCGAGGCAAGGGTAGCATCCTCGCATATCGGAAACTACGCCCACCCGCAGTACCCCGGGCTTGACGATTTCGGCGACGCTACCATCATCGGCGGCTCGGGCGCAACCCAGTATTTCCGAGTAGACTGGTTCACGCCGGACGGTCTGCGCACATGGGGCGACGGCAGAACCATCATCCTCGGCACCAAGGGATACATTGAGCTGAGAAAGTATGTAAACATCGCCACCGACGATGGCTCGGACAATGTTTTCTGGGTGGACGATTCCGGCGAGCACAGGTTTGCGGCGGCTGGCAAGGTGGGCTTCCCATATTTCGGCGAGCTGATACTCGACTGCCTGAACCGCACCGAAAACGCCATGACCCAGAAGCACGCCTTCTTGGCGGCAGAGCTTGCCGTAACCGCGCAGATGAAGGCAGAAGAGCTTACGGGAAGAAAATAGCCAATATAATATGCACTTGATATATTAAAAGCAGCAGCCGTCGGATATGTTCCGGCGGCTGCTGCATTTTGCTGTTTATGTGCTTCTGTCAATCCTCAAAAACAAGCTCATAGCCATCAATGGAAAGCTTTTCAATCTTATCTATATCCACCGGCTTAACAAACGACAGGCACATGCATTGGATGTCGTTTGTGGGGTCGTCGTCTTCATAGTTTTCCGGATATCCGCTGATGCCGTCAATAAGGTAGTACAGCCCAAAGTAGGTTTTACCGCTGCCGTAGATTCTGCCGTCATCGAGATGGATTCTAAGGTTGTTGTAGCCGAAATACTTGTCTGTGGAAAGAGAGTGCGTAGCCTCGTTGTTCGTTGATGTCATTTTCAGGATGATTCCGAACGGCGAAAGCTGCGCCGTCATGCTCACATCCCCAAGCTCGGTGGGGTATACAACCGTATTGGATATGCGGCTTTCCGGCATCTTGATTCCTTTTAAGGGGACGGTTACGGTTTTGCCCATGCTGTAAAGCGAGGTGAAGCGGTAATTATTGTCGGGGTCAAGATATCCAAAGTTTCTCAGGTCGATTGTTGCCTCGTCGCCGGTAAAGCTATAGCAGCACTTGGCGCAGACAATGAAGGTCATCACATCCCCGTCTAAGAATATCGGGGAGCTCCACATATACGGAGCGCTTGGCTCAACCCGGCATTGTTTGAAGTCAAGCTCTGCCCCCTCAGGGAGATCTTCAAGAGCCTTTTTGACGCTTTTCGGCAGGGCGTACTGCACCGTTGCGAAGAAAAAGTGATCGTCGCACATCACCGAGGTGACACGGAAATCCCCGGTCATGAATTCGCCCTCCGGCGTGAGCTCGTTTACGTACCCGTCAAGGCTTTCAAGCCAGGGAAACTCCTCCGGGTTGAGGATAGCCTCGCCGTACTCACGGTAGAAAAAGTCATAGTCGCCGGTGCTGTTGAGCGTTCTGGTCAGATCGGCAAAACCTTCGTGGGTCTTCTCCTCGTCATAGGGCGATTCGTATCCGAATGTGGAATGCCTATCCAAAGCATATTTCATATTCTGGGTCGCGCTTGTATAGCTTACGTAGTCTACCGCCACTGGCTTTTCCTCTTTGACTGCTTTTTTACTTGTGCTCAGCGGGAGTACCTCGGCGGCATTGTCGGTATTTCGCCGGTTAGTGCTGCTTTCGCTGCTCTTTGCTGTCTTATCCTGAACAATGGTATAGTCGGTATAGTTCAGCGCGGATACGCTTGTGCTCAGCGCGATTATTGCAATGATTGCCGCCAAAAGCGTTGGCTTGAACCGAAAGCGCTTTATTTCGGGCAGCTCGGCTTCCTTTAAGAACTTATCGTCGATATCGCCGATGGCTTCAATGATTTTTGGAATGTTCATACCTTAATACCTCTTTCCTGCAAGTATTTTCTAAGCTTTTCACGGGTGCGCATAAGGCTTGTTTTAACCTTTGACTGCCCGAATCCGAACTTAGCGGATATCTCCGAAACCGAATCGAAATGCCAGTATCTGCGCACGAATATGATTCGCTCATCGCGGCTGAGTGTGTTCAAAAAGCCGTTTATAAGCTCTGTCAGACCGAAGATATCAAACTCCGGCGGAACGCTGTTGTCCGGCAGGATGTTTTCAAGCTCGGTAAGGGATATTTCCAGCTCTTTCGAGCGCTTTTTGCATTTAAGCGATTTCAGGCGGTTCAGCGAAACATTCCGAACGATTTTCATAAGATAATACTTAAAGTCATGCGGGCGCTCGGGAGGGATGGCGTTCCACACCCTTAAATATGATTCGTTCACGCACTCCTGCGCATCCTCCCTGACACGCAGGATATTGAATGAAACGGCGTAGCATTTTTGACCGTATTTCTGCGATGTTTCGGCTATAGCACTTTCATCCCGCGAAAAGTAGCGGTCGATTATTTCATCATCTGTCTGCATATGCTTCTCCTTTCATGGTGCTATAACTTATGACAACATTTTTCCTGATAAGGTTACAAGGTATATCATTATTATAAAATTTTTTTGCATAGGAAGTCAATAGGGCAGGGTTTCGCTCTATTCTGCGCGATACCAAGCTTTCAGTGCCGCACCAGCAAACCCGCATAAATCCTGAACCGGAGTTACACTCCACCCCGAAATTCGCACGATTTTGCCAACAGCCATTGCATTTGCGGCAGATGTCTGCTATAATCCAGACAAGCCGGCGAGAAAATGACAGCGCTTTGCGCTGTAGGGAAGGAAGATAAAAATGCAGGAATGTAAAACCCTTGGAAATTATATCAGAGAAAAGCGGGTAGAAAAGGGATACTCGCAGAAACAGCTTGCACAGCTGCTCTACGTCACCGAATCGGCAGTCTCGAAATGGGAACGCGGCGCAAATTACCCCGATATTACCATGATATCCGACCTCTGCCGGGTTCTGGATATCAGCGAGCACGAGCTTGTAACCGCCTCGAACGACGATGATTACCGCCGCATAAAGCGCGAATCAAAGCTGTATCATCGGATAACCGACGCCGTATTTATAACTCTTTCGGTCGCATATGCTATAGCGCCGGTTATATGCTTTATAGTAAATTTAGCGACCGAGCACACCCTTTCGTGGTTCTGGGTGGTGCTTGCAGGCATTGTGTGTGCGTTCTGCTTTTTCCCATCCTGCACACGCTTTTTCAAGAGCAATAAGCTCGGCTGGTACGCTGTGACCACCTTCGCCTCGGTAACTCTGCTTCTTATCGTCTGCGGAATATACACCCGCTCGGTTCGCTGGGTGCCTGTGGCGGTCGCCTCCGTCCTTCTGGGATATGCCGCGATTCTCGGACCTGTGGCGCTGAAATCCTTTAAAAAGCTCGGAAAAGCCAGGTTCCTTGTATATGCCTGCGCCCTGTTCGCGCTTACGCTTTTGGTGCTATCAGGAGCGAGGATTCTTGCTGTCTTTCCGATAGCAAGAGCCGCTCTTCTGACTGCATACTGCTATTCGCCCTTTCTTGTTCTGGGACTTGTAATGCTTGTCTCCCCGAACCGGCTATTCAGCGCGGGTGCGGGAACCTTGCTCATCGGGCTGATGGCGAGCCTTACAAACTATGTTGTAAGCCTGATCTTCCCGGGAGCTAATATGGATAAAGGCATTTATACGGTGGATTTCACCGATTGGAGCGGGCATATCAACGGCAATACCATGCTGATTCTGCTGATAGTGTCGGTATCGCTGGGCGTGGGGCTGATGGCTGCGGGTATTATGACTTCTAAAAAGCGCGGGTAATCGTTTGCTGAATACTTTTTTTGTAAAGCTCTGATGATGTTTTCGTCAGGGCTTTATATAATAGCTATAAATTTGCGGCGGTTTATGGCTGCTATATTGTATACTTTTTCATGATAAGATACCTTGACAGCCAAGGTATCTTATGCTATAATAAGCTCACAACAAAGGAAGGTGATCGAATGTCTATAGCATCCGAGCTTATACGGGGTCGGGTAGACGCAGTGATACTTGCCAATCTCATGAATAGGGACAGCTATGGTTATGAGATCAATAAGGCAATCCTGCGAAAATCCTCCGGGAAGTATGAGCTCAACGAAGCAACGCTCTATACCGCCTTCAAGCGGCTTATCGATATGGGCTATATAACCACCTATTGGGGCGAGGGCGATATCGGAGCGCGGCGAAAGTACTACAAAATCACTGCCGACGGCGCGCAGGCATACCAAAGAATGCTTGCGGAATGGCAGGAAGCAAAGAATCTGATGGACAATATACTATCAATAGAGGGAGAGAAGAATTAAAATGGAACAGCGCATTAAAAACTATGTAAACGAAATATTCAAAAATGCACCCAAGACCCCGCAGGCGGAGGAGGTCAAGAACGAAATTTTAGGCAACACCCTTGAAAAGTTCAACGAGCTTAAAGCCGGGGGTAAGGACGATGAAACCGCCTTCACCATAGCAATATCCTATATCGGCAATGTCGACGAGCTTATAAACGCCTATTCCCATGACGATGACGCCGTTATCCTGCGGGAGAGCTATCAGCGGCACCGCGCAAGGCAGGCACTTCTTTTGTCAATAGCTGTTGCGCTTTATATAATGTGCGTTCTCCCTGTAATATTATTGCAGGACGAAAAGGGAATTGTTTTAATGTTTATAATGATAGCCGTTGCAACAGGGCTTATCATCTATCGCGCTTCGACAAATAAATTCTACACCTACGGCGGCTCGGACGGTCCGACGGTCGTTAAGTACACCGCCCCGCCAACCATCGAGCAGAAGAAAAGAAGCCTTGTAAGAAAGAACATTTCCAGCGCGCTCTGGTCGCTTATAGTTGCACTTTACCTGATAATAAGCTTTTTAACCGGCGCATGGCATATTACATGGATAATCTTCCTTATCGGCGGCGCGGCTGACAGCCTTTTAAAGGCGGTCTTTGACTATAAGGAATGGAATGATTTGGAGGATGACGGCGATGAAAAATAGTGCGATTGTAAGAATAGTAATATGGTCGGCGGTGATAGTCCTGCTGATAGCTGCGGCGGTCGTTATGATAAACGGCAACGGCTGGGGCTTCAGCACCGGCATAGGCATAGGCTCGGGGTACAGGTATTCCGACGCTTCGAGCTACTCTATAGGCGACTTCTCCGCGGATGCCGGCAGCGTAAGCTCCATGGATATTGACTGGATAGCCGGAAGCGTAACCATCTCCGAGTATGACGGCGACGATATAAAGGTCACAGAAGATGGTTTCGATGACGAGGATACAACCATGCGCTACCGCATAAAGAACGGCAGACTTGATATAAGATTCTGCAAGAGCGGTATGAGATTCGGCAGCTTTTTAGGGATCGGCAGTAAAACGCTTGAAAAGGATCTGACGATTCTTGTGCCCAAGGGCAAGCAGTTCCGCGAGCTTGATTTCGAGCTTGTTTCGTCAAGACTTGATGTCGGGGATATTACCACCACCGGTTTCGACGTAGAAATAGTAAGCGGTTCTGTAAACATAGACAGCCTCACCGCAGATGATATCGATATCGGGGGCGTTTCGGGAGCTATCAAACTTGAAAATATCTCCTGCAATACGGTGGATATCGAGGGCGTTTCGGGAGCTATTACACTTGAAAATATCTCCTGCAAAACGGTGGATATCGAAACCGTTTCGGGCGCAATAGAATTCGCAGGTAAGGTCAACGAAATCGACTTCAACACCGTTTCGGGCAGCATAGGCGCAGAATTCGACGAGGTTCCGCGCATAGTGAATATCGAATCCATCTCCGGCTCCACAACGATAAAAATGCCAATGACAGGAATAACCGCAGAAATAGATTCCGTAAGCGGCAATGTAAGAGCCTTCGGCTCAAATATGGGCAAGTCGGGCGAGGTTACCTTTGAAGACGGTTATATGAAGCTCAATGTTGATACCGTTTCGGGCAATGTTGAGATCAAGGAAAAATAAGTCTGATAATTGGTGCTCTGAACAAACGCGTTCAGGGCACCTTTTTCATATCATACCAAACCATTGATGAAAACTGAGCAAATCCTTAGTGGATGTTGACAATCCAGCGGCAGGGTGATATCATTGTAGTATATTAATTAGTATTAAAATCATTGGAGGAAAGATATGAAAATCAAGCTGAAAACACTATCCGCACTTTTGTCGGCAAGCCTTGTTTTGAGTGCCTGCGGCTCAACCCCTGCCGCAAGTGCGAGCGTAAACGTAAGCACCGGCGAGGGCGTGCAAACCAATCAGGCTGAAGCTCAGCCTGAGGAGGATGTTAAAAATATGGACAAGGCTAAGGAAATAATGGCGGGCATCGAGCCGGAGGAAACCTGCCCGGTATCGCTTACCATCATGAAGACTGATGTTGACTACGGCGAAATCATCAAGACCACCTACTACTCCACCACCTGCGAAAGGGACAGGAACGTTAATATCGTACTTCCCGCAGGATATTTCGAGGATAAGAAGTACCCGGTAATGTATATCCTTCACGGCATTTTCGGGGACGAAAATTCCATGCTTGGCGACGGCAGCAGCGGCGCAAGGGTAATCATCGGCAACATGGTCAAGGAGGGCACGGCAAAGGAAATGATACTTGTCTTCCCGAATATGTATGCCTCTAAAGACCCCAACCAGGCGCCCGCCTTCGACCCTGAATCGGTAAAGCCGTATGACGATTTTGTTGACGACCTTGTTACCGACCTTATGCCCTTTATGGAGGAAAATTACTCGGTTGCCGCCGGCAAGAAGAACACCGCCGTTCTGGGCTTTTCAATGGGCGGAAGGGAAACTCTGAATATAGCGTTTGCGCACCCTGACCTTATAGGCTATGCCTGCGCGATAGCTCCCGCACCCGGCTTGGTCCCCGGAAAGGACTGGGCGATGGAACACCCCGGAACCTACACCGAGGATGAAATCTGCTTCCCGGATGAAATCATGCCCTACGTTCTTATAGACTGCGCCGGCGATAAGGACGGCACGGTGGGTTCATTCCCCAAGAGCTATCACGAGCTGATGGAGAAGAACGGCGTTCCGCATGTGTGGTACGAGATTCCCGGCTCCGACCATGGCGACCCGGCAATATCCAGCGGTATTTACAACTTTACAAAATACGTTTTTACTGTTGAATAAATACTGTGATACTGTGCGGCTTTATCTGACTTTATATGAAAGGAAACAATAATTATGAAAAGCACAATATTAAAAAGTGTTCTTCTGGGATGTGTCGCTGCGGTCACTGCGGCTTCGGTCTGCTCATGCGCTTCAAAGCCCAAGCCCGACCCGGAAGCCAAGGAGATAGGGGAGAAGTTCATGGCAAAAATCGAGCCGGAAATGTTCTGCCCTACCGAGCTTGACAGCGACTGGGTGTCGGCAGAGCCGCATCACCCTACCACCAACGGCACTCTGACCCGCATA
>CALDFS010000251.1 GCA_937942105.1 uncultured Ruminococcus sp.
TGAAGTGATGTACTTACATAAAGGTTTAATACTTACCAAAAGGAGAGTGTAAGATGAGTATATCCTGCATTCAAAATGCAAAGCTTGAAGAAACCGGGTTCAGCTACACCATGTCGCTGATTCAGGGAAAGTATAAAATGTTCATCCTGTATACGCTGATGGAATATGAGATTGTCCGCTTCAACGAATTGAAAAAGTATATAGGAACGATATCGTACAAGACGCTGAGTGCAACACTGAAAGAATTGGAGTCGGACGGACTGATTCACCGGGAAGAGTACCCGCAGATTCCGCCAAAGGTTGAATATAGCTTAACCGAACGCGGGAAGTCACTGATTCCAATCCTTGATCAGATGTGCGAATGGGGATATAAGCATCGGCAGTAGCAAAAGCACTTCATCATGGTACTGATATGGAAAGGTAATTTTGCAGCGTTTATTTCCGGATATCAGTTTGAGCGGCAATATGTAATGAATAGAAGGAAAGCTGTATAATAAATTTCGAGAGCTAAGATAGATAATGATATGCCTATAGAATTATATCAGGTCTATTGGTGCCGGGATGCAGTTAAATAGGGTAACAAATTAATTTAAACAAAAATAAGCGCCCGCTCGTCCGGACGCTTATTAAAATATATCATCAGCACAATGATGTGCACTTCATAAAATAAACTTGATAATAAGTGAATATTAACTTGACAATAAGTGTATATTAAGTGTATAATAAAAGCATCATAAAAGTGGAGGCCTTCTAATGAATATCGGAAAAGAAGCGGAACAAATCGAATTCAAAAAGTCAACAGGTGAATTAAAGGAAGGCGTTATATCCATCGCTTCGATGTTGAACAAGCACAAAAGCGGTGTTCTGTATTTTGGGGTGCGCAATGACGGTGAGGTTATCGGTCAGCAAATCGGAGATAACACCCTGCGCGACATTTCTCAGGCGATAGCGAATTTTATAAAGCCTCAGATAATACCCTCAATTCAGTTTGAGCTTATAGATGGCAAGAATGTTATAAAAATCACCGTTGAAGGAAATGAACGTCCGTATTCCGCATATGGCAAATATTATATGCGCACTGCTGATGAAGACAGGGAAATCACTCCTTCCATGCTTCGCAATCTAATGATGAGCAGTGCCGATTCTATTGTTAGCATGGAATCCGCCAATCAGGAGCTGTCATTTAACCAGCTGAAGGTCTTATATTCAAATGCCGGTCTGACTTTAAATGATGAAACATTCTGCCATAATCTCAATTTGCTTACGCAGACCGGAAAATATAATCTGATGGCTTATATTCTTGCCGATAATAACAGCTTTTCCATAAAGGTTGCCAAATTCAGGGGCAGGGATAAAACAGAGCTTATCGCACGCAATGAGTATGGCTATAAGTGCCTGCTCGTCGCCGTTAAGCAGGTGCTTGATTATGCCGAGGCTATAAACGAAACCTTTGTTGAGATAGCGGGCGGTCTAAGGAAGGAAACGAAGCTTTTCGATATGGATTGCTTCCGTGAGGCTTGGCTCAACGCCTGCCTGCACAACAGCTGGGTCAAGAAAACTCCTCCTGCCGTATATTTCTTTGAAGACAGAATTGAGATTATCTCGATAGGCGGTCTGCCCGACGATTATTCTTTGGAGGATTTTTATGCGGGACGAAGCCGTCCTGTCAATCTTGAGCTTCAGCAGATTATGGTACAGCTTGATTATATCGAACAAACTGGGCACGGTGTCCCGCTAATCGTAAGCAGATACGGACGAAAGGTCTTTGATATCACCGATAACTTTATAACCGTTACGTTGCCTTTGAATGTAAATAAAGACAAAAGAGTTGGCATAAGTAAAAGTGAAAGCGAAAACAAAAGCAGCCAAAGCTATGGCAGGGAATCTCTCTGCCTGACAAAAACTCAGCAGCAGATTATAGACATTATTACCGATAACGGGCTTACTACCGTTAAGGACATAGCAAGCGAATTAAATTTGAGTACAACCGCTGTAAACAATGGAATTAAGCATTTGAAGGAGATTGGTTTGCTGAGTAGGGTTGGTTCTAAAAAAAGAGGAAGATGGGTTGTGAATGAAGATAGCTGCATAATATATCCGACAGTCAAGTAAGTTAGCATAATAAAGCATACAACACCTAAAATGATAAGTGCCCGCTCGCCGGACGCTTATTTTAATGTATCCTCACTGCTATCAGATGTCCTATCAGCCATTCCATCCCTCCGAGCCGCACACTGTCAATGCTTCCGACCTCTTTACTGCGTTATTTTTGCATTTCACCGTCAAAAAACGCAGCTCACCTTCAAACGGTTGAATTTTGAATGGCAATCTTCTATAATAATGCTGCCGGGAAAGATGGGCAGACGGTATGCAGGTCTTCACCCGGAAGGGAAATATCAGAAAACAGCAAGAACAAAAAAGAAAAGTGAGGATATTAAATATGAAAAGAAGCTTAAAAATATTCAGGCTTTGGCGGGTATCGGTCGGGTTTGATGCAGAATTGCATAGATATGCTGCATTGCCGGTGCGGCAGGGTGTGCTTTGGGAATTCTTAGCTTAATTGTCGGCGTGAATAAGGCTTTAAAATTCGGAGGAATGACCATTCACGGAATAATTGCAAATGAGTCGGGATTAAGCAACGGCTCTATGTACGCCGCAATGACTGTGGGAATGATATTATCTATTGGTGAGCTTGTGCTTGCAAATCTCATGAAGATCGAATCCTTCCGCCCTGCTTTGGATTTCTGGTTCTTTGCCCGGATGAAAAGCGGTGAGGATATTATTGTGTCCAGAATGTATGCCAATGAACTGAAGAAGAAACGCTTCTGATCCACGACCTGTCCGCAAAAGCAGCTATGATAAAGTCAAAATATATCGTCAGGCTAAAAGGCAAGGAGAAAAGTGTATTTCATCTGTATTCTATGGAAGCAGTATAGGAATAGTGCTATTGTAACCATGTGTTTGTATAAAGTCTGCGTAAATGAGGTAAGAAGTTATGAATAAAAGAATACATTATATAATAATGACAGCGATAGCTGCTTTGTCAGCAGTGTTAGTTGCCTGCGGAACGAATGAAAATGCAACTTTTAATGGAAGTAAAACGGGCGATGAGAATCATTTTGATATAGATTTTGAAATACTGAATTCCGCTTATGAGCATGAACTTGTGATGGAAGAGGGAGAGAGCATTGAGGTTTCTATTCATAAAGAATCAGGAGAAATTTCCGTATTGATACAGCAGGAATCTCATGACCCTGTATATAAGGGAGATGATGTTCAGGACGGAGAGTTTGAGGTGATTATCAGTGAGGCAGGAACATATACGGTTAGCGTTACCGGTAAAAAGGCGAAAGGTCGTGTGATATTTACAAGGCAAAAGAAGTCAGACAGCACTGACGATATCAGCAAAGCACATATTTCTGCAGAGCAGATAGCCGGTCCATGGCATCTTGACAGCGAAAAGAATGACCTGACTGCGTTTTGGGACATCTTCCCCGCTTACTCAGAATTCGGCGCAAGCATGGAAATCAAAAGTAACGGACAAATCAATTGGTACATCGGCACTGAGGGCGGTACCGGAACCTATACGCAGGACGGCGATACTTTGACGGCGGATATTGTGAGAGACGTAGATCAGCAACCGGTTACTGTTATAGTTCATTTAATTTCGGATGATGAAATCGTGCGATTGGAGATGGACTATAACGGTACAAACGTATACTGGGCATATGGAGATTCAGAGGAGCCTTCTGCAACAGGCGAATGAAACTTATAGAGAAGCAAATGATTATTGGAGTATTCGTATGAAAGAATTTATATTGGCAGCACTCCCTTGGGTAGTTATCAGCCTTTGCATTGCGGTGTTGGCGGTTCGGACAGTTAAGTAAGTCAGCAATATTAAACCTATAATAAACCAAAAATAATAAGCGCCCGCTCGCCGGACGCTTATTCCTAATACCTATTACGGTCTGCCTTTGTCAATAGAGCGCAGATAAGATTTGCGAAAAGGACGATTTTACTTTAACTTCGCTCGGTTAGCGACGAACTTCCTTTTAAATTAAGTATTGATGAAATATATTCCCTATAGTTTTATCATATCCCGGATTGACATTCAAAACCTGCCATGATATTATTGGAATGATAAATCGGAATTTATGGAGGTAAATATGCATAAGATTTTTGGTAAAAAAGAAAATAAAACATATTTAGATAGAAAAGGCGCTTATATTATTCCGATAAAAGGTGAAGAGGTGGGTATAGTAGAAACTCCCAAAGGTTTTTTCTTGTTGGGCGGTGGAATTGATAGTGACGAAACAGATACGCAATGTATTATTCGAGAATGTATTGAGGAAGCGGGTTATCAAGTTGAGATAAAGGGAAAGATTTGCTCCGCAGAAACTTATTGTGAGCATCCGACAATTGGATTTTTTCATCCTATTCAAGTCTATTATTCAGGCGAGTTGGTCGAGAAAGTAAAGGAACCATTGGAATTAGACCATGTGTTTAGATGGATTAAGTATGAAAACATTAGAGGTAAAATGTTTTTAGATATGCAGAATTGGGCGTTAGAACAAGCATGGAATAAGCTTTAGACAAATTTCAGTTTATAGGGCAGTTATCCGCAAAGGGTAACTGCCCGTTTTGTCATTTTAGCAGAAAATAGAACAGCAGTGCCAAAGGCAATGCTGTTCAAAAAATATCAAAGGCCTTTTCCAAATACAGCTTAGTCAGAAACCGCCCGAAAAACCGTATTTTATTATAGAATCAAAATCAACACTGCCAAATAATATATAACGGATATCAGATTCGTCCATCCTCCCAAAACAATAATGCGAACACCCTTTGGCAAACGTCCTACTGCCGGCTTGAGCAAAAACAGTATTCCGGGGCTTAAAAGAAACATCCATCCCGGAAGGACCGTGTGTCCCGATACAATCAGTACGATAAGCAGCAAAAAGCCGATTCCTTCTCCTGCATAAAAGATAAGCGGCATTTTTTGAAAGTATTTTTCGATTGCTTGCAGAGCGTCCGCAAATTTATCTTCTCCTAACAGACCCAGGTATGCGCAATGGCTGTGATATGCCCCGCCGGTGATGATTCCAAAGCAGGAAATAAGAAACGCCGCCACGGCAAGAGTTTTCATGCTCTCATCGGTCATCAATACCATGTGGTAAAAGCCCACACAATATAAAAACGCAGATATAGGACCAAGCATCCCGCCCGCCATTACACGCTTTTTAGGAAGCTCTTTCATAACGTCTGTAATTGCCTGTATTTTCTCTGCCGAAGAGCTTTTGGGTCCATAGGCAAAATCCTTGGGCGTGTAGTATAGAAGCATATCCCCCGCAAACATGAGCGCAGCACCCGCAAGCCCCGCTATCACATAATAAATCATAAAAATTCTCCTCATATGATAATTTATTTGATAAAGGCTGTCCCTTCACCATTCCAAGATGCTGCGGCTAAGCTTCTTGTCGATATCGATTCGCGTCTGTTTGCACTCCTTGGGATAATCCCGCCCTGCCTTGAACATGAAGCGGGGCAGCAGCCCCGAGCCAATCGGCAGCATAATTTTCAGCATGGACTGCGGGAATACAAAGTGCGTGCCGTGCTTATAAAGAAGCGTCACTGCCTCGCATTCGTGGGGAATAGCCTCAATACGCTTTTTCATCCTGCGGATATATTTGCAGGTGTCCCACAGCACATCATCCTCCGCACCCACAAAGATTATCTTTCCCTTGATTCTTTCCACCTTGATTTTTTCCTCTTCCCGAACAGGATGCCGCTTCTCCGACTCGTCAAACATAGGTCGGCTTGCAATTTTGTCGCCGCCTGCTTTGGAATCAGCCATGATATTCCGCCAGTATTCCGGGTGACGGTAGGCGTATGGCAGATAAGGCAAAGGTTTGCCCTGCCATGTCACGCTGGAGCCGTCGGACGGCCACTCCCTTGCACCGTCCCTGTTTCCACGATAGAAGCCCTCCATGATAAAATCCGACGGGGACAGAGCGATTGTCAGGGTGATATCGGTATAATAAGAAGCCGCCGCAAGAGCCATCATGCCGGTGGTGGATGCTCCCGCTATTCCGATTTTGCTATTTCCCTTTGCTTTCAGAACCTCTATCGCCCTGCCGAAGCGTTCAAGCGGGTATTCATGATGTCCGTAATCCTTCTTTGCAGGGGACATTGCCATAACATTACAGCCCAGCCTGTGAAGCCACTTCACCCCGGATACCGCCATGCGGTCATCCGAGGAATCCCCCAGCATCACGATTACTGCCTTTTGGCTCGAAGCCGAATCAGGGTAGTAAACCCCGTAAAAGCCGTCCTGCTCAGGGGTGAAATACTGCTTGTTCATACCGTTTTCCCATCCTTTCTAAAACCCGATATATCTATCAGTTAATGCCGCCCTGCTCCGCACTCTGAATCGTCTTCACGCCGAACAGGAAATATACAATATGGCATACCCATACTATGCCAAGAATAACGCAGGGAACTATCAAGCCCTTTCTAAGCATCATAAAGAACCCGAAGCCCATAAGCAAGGTTACAGG
Source organism: uncultured Ruminococcus sp. (assembly GCA_937942105.1). Classification (GTDB taxonomy): domain Bacteria; phylum Bacillota; class Clostridia; order Oscillospirales; family Ruminococcaceae; genus Faeciplasma. Next base: position 6,555 of record CALDFS010000251.1, read on the forward strand.
TATGATTATCCCCGCCTTTGTTTTAGCGGTCATGCCCTTTTTCTGCACGAATGATTCAAGATTCTTTTTATATAGCGATGTCCCCACAAACCAGTCGTGCAGCTTCTTGGATGAATTTGCAAAGCAGAACACCGTCAGCAGGAAAAACGGCACAGTCGGCAGAATCGGCAGAACTATGCCGACACAGCCTATTCCCAGTGAGATACAACCCACAATCAAAAACAGCAATCTTTTCAATCTCATATCTGCCTCTCCAATCTTCGTTTTTCTTTCTTCGTTTCAATTACATGGCGGAGCGCCGCCACAGGGTGATGAAAAATCATTCGCGGACCTGAAAATCGCATTACCTTGCGTATCTTCTCGCGCATTTCCGGCTTGTAGCAGTGAACCTTGCAGTTTGAGCAGAAGGTTTTCGTCTCCATAAAGGGGCATTTGTCACTGCGCTGTCTGGCGTAATCGTTCAGCGCAGCACATTCGGGGCAGAGTGTGCCTTTTGTTCCGTGATTTTTCCTGCAATACAGTGCTATCATCTGGGATACCATCCGCTTTTCACGCTCCCGCTTGCTTTCAATGCTTCTCATCAGCTCATCCTTCCGTTCTCAACCGAGTAGACTTTATCGGCTATCCGCATGGTGGACTGGCGGTGCGATACTAAAAGCACTGTCCTATCCTCCTTTTCCTCTTTCAGAGCCTTCAGGATGACCGCCTCGTTCAGACTGTCAAGGTTGCTTGTGGGTTCATCTAAAAGCAGGAACGGCGCATTATGCAAAAATGCCCGCGCAAGCCCCAGCCGCTGACGTTCCCCGCCGGATAGGGTATCGCCCAGCTCGCCGACCGGCGTATCGTAGCCATCGGGGAGCGACATTATAAATTCATGTATTGAAGCCTTTTTGCAGGCGGCAACGATTTCATCATCCGAAGCGTCAAGCTTGGCAATTCTTAAGTTGTTGCGTATGTTGTCGTGGAACAGGTGAGTCTCCTGAGTTACAAAGCTCTCCATATTCCTAAGGTTTTCGGTGTTGATTCGGGATATTTCCTTGTCGGAGACGGAGACGCGACCCTTTCCTACCTTCCAGAACCTCATAAAAAGCTTTAACAGCGTGGATTTTCCGCTTCCGCTTCTGCCCACAATGCCGATGATTTTCTGCTCGGGGATATCTATGGAGAAATCATCAAGGATGGGCGTATCTCCGTAAGAGAATGTCACCCTATCTGCGCTTGCACCGGTGAAGCTGACTTCATCCTGTCCGCTGACCTCATCAACAACCGGGGTTTCGTCCAATATATCCAGTACACGGTTTCCTGCGGCAAGAGTGCTTTGCAGGGTGCTTCCCAGCGCCGCAAGTGCGGAGACAGGACCGAAGGAGGAAAACAGCGCAAGGGTGGGTATCAGCACGCCATCGAATCCCACAAGCCCTTTCAGATACAGCCCCGCCGCCGCGAACAGCATGGCAAGGTCGAATATAAGAATTATCATGCCGGTTACGGCGGAATTTCTTCCTGATACCCGCTTCAAGCGCTCCTCATCGCCTGCAAGACCGTCGGTGCGGGCGTTAAGCTCGTTAAGGCGGTTTTCACCCTGACCGTACTGCAAAAGCTCGGGAAGCCCGCGCAGTGAATCCAGCAAAAATGCGGAAAGCTCGCCGGATTTGGTGCGGAAGCGCAATCCGTCATCTCCGCTTGCTTTAGATACCGCCAGCGGCACAACTATTCCCACCACAAGATATGCCGCCAGAGCAAGCATCCCCAGCGCCCAGTGGTAGCATCCTATAAATATGCACATGATGATTGTGAACAAAAGTGCTATCGCCGCCGGCGAGATGGTGTGGGCGTAGAATACCTCCAACAGCTCAATATCCGAGGTGATGATGTTGATAAGGTCTCCCTTGTCCCGCCCCTCTAACTTTGCAGGGCAGAGTCTGCGCAGTGCGCTGAACACCCTGTCGCGTATCAGCGCGAGCAGTTTGAACGCGATAAAATGGTTGCACGCCTGCTCACCGTATCTGAGTCCCGCCCTCAAAAGTGCGAACACCAATACACAGGCAAACACTATTCCCAAGGACAGTGGGGCGTTTATCCCCAACAGCTTCAAAACGGCAAATCCGCCGAAAATTGTTATGAACGTGGCGCAAAGATGCCCTAAAAGACCCATTGTAATCGCCAGAGCCATATATCCCGCCAAAGGACGAACCAGCCCGATAAGGCTTCTCATAACCGCAAAACCATTTCTTTTCTTCATTGCATATCACTGTCCTTTCCAAAGCTTTCAAGCGACTGCTGAGCGTCCCACAGCTTTTTATATACGCCGTGATTTTTGAGCAGATCTTCATGACTGCCGCTTTCTGCGATTATGCCACGCTCCATCACGTAGATTTTATCCGCGCCCACAACGTTCGCAAGCCGGTGGGAAATGAGAATCACCGTTTTCTGCCTTGCAAGCTCGTGAATCCTTTCCATGATGTCGTTTTCACTCTCCACATCGATGTTTGATGTGGCTTCGTCAAAGATATATACAGGGCTGTCGTGCAAAAGCGCCCTTGCAAGCGCAAGCCGCTGACATTGACCGCCGGAAAGGTTGCCGCCCTTTTCCTGAAGCATTGTATCAAGACCTTGTTCGCCGCGCAAAAAGTCTGCCAAGCGAACCTGTTCAAGAGCTTTCCACATTGCATTGTCGTCGGCGTTCGGTTTACCCATTTGCAGATTGTCCCGCACAGTTCCTTTGAACAAATAGCTCTGATGCCCGATATATGTAAGCTTCTCCATCAATCCACTCTCGTCGATTTCCCGAAGCTCCCTTCCGCCGACGGTTACTGACCCGCCATATCCCTTATTCCTGCCAAGCAGGATAGAAGCAACGGTGGATTTTCCGCATCCCGATTCGCCGACAATCGCGGTAAAGCTCCCCGCCGGGAAGGTAAGGTCTGCGCCGTGCAGAATCTCCCGCTCCGGCTCGTAGGAATATGTAATATCTTTGCATACGATATCCCCGTCAGGGCAGGAAAGGCTTTTGCGCTCCGGCACAGGCAGATCCAGCAGCTTAAATATCTTATCGCTTGCCGCCATGCCGTTCATGGCAATATGGAAAAACGAGCCGAGCTGGCGCATAGGAAGGAAGAAATCCGCCGCCAGAAGAATTATCATCAGACATCCTGTAAGAGTAACATGGCCGGAGCGGTACTGAGTCGCGGCAAGAATAACGCCCAGTGCCGCACCGCCATAGGCGATAAAATCCATAATAGTTATCGAATTGAGCTGCATGGTCAGCACCTTCATGGTGATTTTGCGGAACTTCTCCGCCTCCGCGTTCATCTCACGGTGCTTAAAACCGTCCGCTTGATAGATTTTCAGGGTTGTAAGCCCCTGCAAATTTTCCAGGAAGGTATCTCCCAGAGCGGTATATTGACCCCAGTATTTGCTAAGAAGCTTTTTTGCCCATGTCTGAACCGCCGCGATAGCCACAGGAATCAGCGGCACGCATATCAGAAGAACAATAGCCGACGGCAGATTGACAAAGCTAAGGTAGATAAACAAGGTCAGCGGCGCAAGCATTGCATAGAAAAACTGCGGCAGATACGCCCCGAAGTAGGTTTCAAGCTGATCTACGCCCTCAACCGATACCTGAATCACCTCGGAGGTCTTAACATTTTCTTGGTAAGCAGTGCCTAACTGAAGGAACTTAAAAAATATCTTCTCCCGAAGCGTTCTTTTCACCGCCTTTGAGGAAAGATATCCCATGCGCGAAGCTCCCAGTGTACATATAAACCGCACCGCAAGGCAGACCGCCGCAACCGCTCCCATGACTGCCAGCCGCCGGGAATCTGTATCCCCGGAAAACAGCCCCGCAAGAAACGAGGCTATGGCGGTCATCAAAATCATATTTGCCGCCAACGAGCACCATTGCAGAGCCACATTCGCGGCGATGTACTTTTTGCTTTCGCCGACCGTGTTGATCAGGCGTTTGTTTATCATCATATCCGTTATCCTCTCTTATCCCAGCGCAAAGAACACCGTGTTAAAATCGGGGTATCAGCCTGTGCATACCGAGAATAAGCTCTTCGGTTATCACAGGCTAACTGCGCTGCAAAATGAAAGCAGCCGCTTGTTAGCGACTGCTAACTTGATACTATAGTTATAGCACACAAACACCCTTTTGTCAATAAGGCTTGGCGGATTTTTGCGGAGACTAAAACAGAGCCGATTATTAATGACACGGCTCTGTTCTGTATATTTTCTTACCCGATTGCCCAATTCTGACTTTGCGTTTGCAGCTTCACCATGCGGGAATAGATTCCGTTTTGCCGGATAAGCTCATCAGGTCTGCCCTGCTCCGCAACCGTTCCGTCCGACAAAACAACTATTTTATCCGCCCCGGCAACGGTTCGCATACGGTGCGCAATCAGAAGCACGGTTTTATTTTTGATAAGCCGTGAAAGAGCGGTCTGAATGGCGGTTTCGTTCTCAACATCAAGGCTTGCAGTGGCTTCGTCCAGAAGGATGATGGGTGCGTCCTTCAAAAACGCGCGCGCTATTGAAATGCGCTGGCGTTCTCCGCCTGAAAGCGCGCTTCCGTTTTCGCCGATATTGCTCTGCCATTTATCGGGTAGCTTTTCGACAAACTCCTCGCAGTTTGCAAGCCTTGCCGCTTCCATAACCTCCTCGTCGGTAGCGTTCTTTCTGCCTATTCTTATGTTCTCCATGACGGTGTTGTTGAACAGGGTGACATCCTGGAAGACGATTGAGAACGCTGTCAGTAATTGCTCGGGGTCAACCGACT
>CALDFS010000252.1 GCA_937942105.1 uncultured Ruminococcus sp.
ATATCTTTGAGTAACTTCCTACTCTTTTGGGCTCATATCATTTTAACACATACATTTTTTAAATTTTTTAAGTTTAGTTTACAGCCCCGCCGATATTGAATTGGTTGAGATCCACTCCCTCCAAATCCCTTTTTGCAACAGCGGCGGTCACAAGATACCATACCGTTTTATCCTCGGGTATCTGTTCCACATATCCGTTTATCGATATCCATATCTTCATATTGTATACGAAAACGTTCTGAATCGTCGGCGGCGGATACCGCGAATCGAAGGGCATCAAAGCCATCAGCACAACATAATCGTTAAAAAGCTCCTCGGTGTAGGAAAAACCGATTTGGGGGAGGAACTCCGAATCAAGGTCGAAATCAGATTTCTGGCTTTCATAGAAGCCCAAAAGCTCATCATATGAGTGTATGGATAGTATTACCGGAGATACTTCACCCAAAGCGTCCGCCTTGTGGGAGGATGGCCAGAACTCAGGGTAGATATAGCGGAAGCGCTCGGCGTCGAAAACCTCACTGGTGTCGTTATCCGTTACTTCTGTTATGTTGACGCTGAAATTGTTGGTATCAACATAATCATAGCTTCCCTTCGGGGCGGTGAAAACAAGGTGATAGGCAATGCTACTTCCCTGAGGAGCGTTCTGCGGTATGTGCCGCTCTATATCAAAAACCGTCTTACCGTCCGCGGTGGTGACGTTTTTGCATTCAAAGCTGGCATATGTGCTTGGCTCGTCTATAACAAGCATCATAACGTCGTTAGCGGCAAGATAATCGTCCGAAAACGAAGCGCAGGCGATTGTGAATCGGGCGCCGAAAAAGAAATCTCTTTCATGGCTGTAAAAGTATTCTTCCACCTCGGAATAGGAGCGGAACTTTACGACATACGGAAAATCATCAACATATTTCGAGGTGTGATATGTCGTAAGATAGGCGTTGAAGCTCTCCTCGCCGTCTGATAGGATGGGAGCTGTCGGCACAGAGGTGTTTATCGGCTCATCTATTGAGTGTGCCTCGGTCTGGTCAGGTATTTTTTGAGGCGCGCAGGCGGATAACATTAATATATATACAGCTATAGCCATAAAAATCATGATGATTCTGTTAAGATTCGCCATTTACACGCTCACCTCCGGCCTGCTAACATAATAATACATTATAATTATACCACAAAAATATAATTAATGCAACATTTTAGCGGACATAATTGCGCCGTTACCCACAATTGCTTATTGACGGAAAACCGCCGCAAAATCACTTGGCACAGCGATTTTCGGCGGCTTTATGATGAAATTTTATGATTATTAAAGCTTCTTCAGGCACATCAGCCCTGCACAGAACGAAAACTTCTCAAATGTCATATCCGGGAAGACCTTTTGCAGCTCGTCTGCCGCGAAATAAAACTCGTCATCGTCCCACTCGTCTCCGACCTTTTGTCTTGCTTCCGCCCTTGCTTCGGCGGTTTCAAATGCGACATCTCCGATATAAACAGCACCGCCTTCATTCAGCAGCGTCAGAAGCTCTCTTATCAGCGCGACCTTCTTATCATCGGTCAGATGGTGCAGCGAATAGGTTGCAATTATGGAGTCATATTTGTTTTGCTTCAGCTCTTGAGCAAGCCCATCGGCAAAATTGCCCTGATACAGCTCGGCGTCCGGCATCTTCGCCTTTGCTATGGCTATCATCCGCTCCGAAAAGTCCTGCCCGTAAATCTTTACGCCCTGCTGAGAAAGCTTATATGAAAGCGTGCCCGTGCCGAAGCCTATATCCAGCGCTGATTTGGCTTTGCCATCAAGCACTCTGTTATAGATTTCATTCAGAAGCTGCTTGTAGCCTGCAAACGGATATGTGCCGTCCTCGTCGGATATGCCGACCGCTTTATCGTAGCCGTCCGCCCACAAATCAAAACCCTTTTTATCAAGCATAATATGCTCCTTTCCTGTCTTTCAAGACAAAAGAGGGACGAAAGTGCGGCGACTTCCGTCCCAATATTATTACAATCTCTGTGTTACGAAAATATCGTAGATAGCCTTTATTGAAGTCTCAAAATCGTCATTGGATATTCCCACTATAACGTTAAGCTCGCTTGAGCCCTGGTCTATCATCTTTACGTTTACCTTTGCGTGGGCAAGCGCGGCGAAAATTCTTGCCGCCGTTCCGCGCTGCGACTTCATTCCTCTGCCGACTACCGCTATAAGGGCGATATCCCTGTCAATCTCGATTTTATCGGGATTTACCGCAGTGCGGAGCGAGTGGACTAAAAGCGCTTCCTTTTCCTCGAACTCGTCCTTATGTACAACTATGCTCATAGTGTCGATACCGGATGGCATATGCTCGAATGAGATATTATAATTCTCGAAGACTTCAAGCACCTTTCTTCCGAAGCCCAGCTCGGCGTTCATCATATCCTTTTCGATGGTTACGGTTACAAATCCGCGGTGACCCGCAATTCCGGTTATGGTATAAACGCAGCTGTCGTTTCCGGCGGTTTCTACTATCATGGTTCCCGGATCGTCCGGCTTGTTGGTGTTCTTTATGTTTATCGGGATTCCCGCCTTGCGCACCGGGAATATAGCATCCTCGTGCAGAACGGTGGCGCCCATATAGGCAAGCTCTCTGAGCTCGTGATAAGTAATGGTTTTAATCGGCATCGGGTCGGGGACTATTCTTGGGTCGCAGACCAAAAAGCCCG
>CALDFS010000253.1 GCA_937942105.1 uncultured Ruminococcus sp.
CGCCCGTGAGGAAACTCAGAAGGAGCTTTCAAAGGCAGAATCGGAGCTGAGTGGGGCAAGGGAGACTCTTGATAGCTCTCAGAAGGAGCTTGAAAGGATCAAGGCAGACCCCATGGGCGAAATGCCGGAAATAAAGGCTCAGCTTGATGATTCCGAAGCCGAGCTTGCAGAAGCCGAAAAGACCTATTCCGAAAAGCTTGACGAATACAATCAAGCCTGCGCAGAGGCAGAAGAAGGCTTCGCCGATACCGAAAAGGAACTGACAGACGCCGAAGCAGAGTATGACGACGGCGTTGTAAAGATAGCGGAAGCCCGGGCGGACATCGCGGAAGCAGAGAAGGAGCTTGCTGAGCTGAAGGCGGCTTCAATATACTCGCTCGACCGTCTTACAAATATCGGCTATGCCAGCCTTGAAAACGATACTTCGATTGTATCCGGCGTTGCAAAGGTGTTCCCGCTGTTCTTCTTCCTTGTTGCCGCGCTGGTCTGCATAACCACGATGACGCGGATGGTCAGCGAAAAGCGAACAGAAAACGGCGTGCTGAAAGCCATGGGCTACGGCGATACCGCAATCATCTCGCAGTATCTTATCTATGCCGGAAGCGCTTCGGCAGTGGGATGTATTCTGGGATTCCTTCTGGGCTCAAAGCTTATGCCTATGGCGCTGTGGCAGGTCTATAAAATAATGTATGCCATAAATAGACCGATTGACTTCGTGCTGGATTGGAAGCTGTTTGCTCTTTGCGCAGGAATGTATCTTCTTTGCTCGTTGGGAGCAACATGGCTTGTTTGCCGCCGCGATTTGCAGGAAAACGCAGCCTCGCTGATACGCCCCAAGTCACCTGCGGCGGGTAAGCGAATACTGATTGAGCGCGTGGACTTTATATGGAAGCACGTTAAGTTCCTGCACAAGGTTTCCATTCGCAATATCCTGCGATACAAAAAGCGAATGGTAATGATGATAATAGGCATAGGCGGATGCACGGCGCTTTTGCTGACCGGCTTCGGTATCCGTGATTCAATTCAGCCAATAATCGATTATCAGTATGACGAAATAACAATCTTCGATGCTGAGGTCAGCTTTATCGACGATATGGACGATGACATGATGTCGGAGTTTGAAAGCGCATCGGCAAGCGTTGCGGAGGACGTTTTGTTCCTTCACACCGAAAAGCTTGATTTTATGACCGATGATTCCGACAATGCCCCGGCTTCGGTGAACCTGAATGTCTGTGCCGAACAGCCGGAAGGCTTTATAGATCTTCACAGGGGCGATGAAAATGTAGCTTGGCCGCAAAACGGCGAAGCTGTTATAAACAACCGCTTGGCAAGCGAATTCGGAGTTAAGGCAGGGGATGAAATCATAGTTCGGGATTCTGACTACAACACCATCCGTGTAACGGTGAGCGGAATATTCGATAATTACATTTACGATTACGTTTACATAAGCACGGATACCTACGCAAGCGCTTTGGGCAAGGATCCGGCTATCAACACAGCATACGTCTGCTTTAAGGATGGTGAAGACGAGCACTCTGCCGGAGCGGTGCTTCTCAACTGTGAAAATGTTGCCGGTGCTTTTATCAACGGCGATATGCGAACACGCGTTGGAAATATGCTTTCAAGTCTTGACTATATCGTGCTGATAGTTCTTGTTTGCGCGGGGGCGCTGGCGTTTATTGTTCTATATAATCTCACCAACATTACCATTACTGAAAGATCCCGCGAGATTGCGACTTTGAAGGTTTTAGGCTTCTATCAGAATGAGCAGAACTCCTATGTTTTCAGGGAGAATATAATTCTGACGGCAATAGCCTCGATAGCCGGAATTCCGATGGGAATAGCGCTTTTAAACTATGTAATGGCGCAGATAAAGATAAGCTCGATGTACTTCGGCTGCCGGCTGAACCCTGCAAGCTACCTTATTTCAATAGCAATAACATTTGTGTTCACGGTGATAGTTGACCTCGCTCTGACGGTTAAGACCAAGCGAATTAACATGGCTGAGGCTATGAAAGCAATCGAGTAGCCGTTCTTTGCTTTTGATGTGCAAATTTTGTTTCATATATTGCAATTTTGTTCATATCCTTTATTGACATAGTACCGGATATATAGTATCATATTATCACACACAACAAAAATATAGCATAGTTACATGTGATTTGTGTTAAAAACAACTGGAGGATAATTATGAAACTACGGATAATTGCAATTTTATGTGCTTCATTGATGCTTTTTTCAGCTTGCACTGCAAATACGCCAAAAGGCGAAAATAGTTTCATCGATGACAACGAAAAGGAAGATAACGTCATGGAAAAGAAAGAACCGAAAACGTTGCCGATTGAGTATAAGCTTATATATTCCAAACCCGCAAACCCCGATTCCTATGACGATTGGGAGCAGCTTTCGCTTCCTGTTGGCAACGGAAATATTGGCGGAAATGTGTTCGGAGCTGTTGGAAAAGAGCGGATTACTCTTAACGAGAAAACCATGTGGACCGGCGGTCCGAGCGAATCAAGACCGAATTACAACGGCGGAAACAACATTGAATACGGCAAAAACGGCGAAACCTTGAAAGAAGTTCAGCGCCTGTTTGCCGAGGGAAAGGATGTTGAGGCCTCAGAGCTTTGTGAAAAGCTTATAGGCGACAGCGATGGCTACGGCGGCTATCAGCAGTTCGGCAATCTGTATCTTGATTTTGGCGAGACTGGCGAAGCTGAAAACTATTCCCGCTCGCTGGACATAGTGAACGGTATAGCAAGCGTTGAATATGACCTTGACGGTGTTCACTATTCAAGAGAAATTTTCGCAAGCTATGATAAAAACGTAATGATTGTCCGTCTGCTCGCTGAGGGAGGAAGCCTTGAGCTTTCTGTGGGCTTCGAGCCTGAAAACGGCGGGGCTGCTCCGAGAAGCGTTGAAACGACTGTTTCGGATAACTCCATATCAATCAGCGGCGAGCTTGACGATAACGGTCTTAAATACAGCGGCATGATGACCGTTGTAACCCCCGAAAAAGAGCAGGTCGGCAAAAACGGTTCTCTTCTTAAGATAAGCGGCACCGAGGAAGCAACCATAATTTTAAGCATGGCGACAGATTATGCCCTTTCCTATCCTGAATACCGCACCGGCGAATCGATGGATAAGCTCATCGGAAGGGTAAAGGAAACGGTCGAAAATGCCGCAAAGCTAAGCTATGAAGACATACGTTATGAGCATATAACCGACTTCTCCAATATGATGGCAAGAACCGATATATCCCTTGGCCAGAAGCTTCCCGATATGACTACCGACGAGCTTCTTACCGGATACAAATCATCTTCCCTGAGTGCTGAGGATAAGGCGTATTTAGAGGTTCTGTTGTTCCAGTACGGAAGATACCTGCTGGTGTCATCTTCGCGTGAAAATAATATCCTTCCAGCGAATTTGCAGGGAATATGGGTAGGCACGAACGGAAGCGCATGGAACTCGGACTATCACATTAACGTCAATCTTCAAATGAACTATTGGCCTGCTTACTGTGCGAATCTCGCTGAGTGTGCATTACCGATGATAGCATATGTGGACGACCTGCGTGAGCCGGGCAGAGTTACAGCTGCGGCATACTTTGGTGTTGAATCCACAGACGAAAATCCGGAAAACGGCTTTACTGCCAACACTCAGACAACTCCTTATGGCTGGACCGCTCCCGGGTGGTCGTTCGACTGGGGATGGTCGCCGGCTGGTGTACCGTGGCTTTTGCAGAATGTCTGGGAGTATTACGAGTATACTATGGATGAGGATTTCCTTCGGGAAACAATCTACCCAATACTGAAAGAGGAAGCAAAATTTTACTCGCAGATACTTGTTGAGGACGAAAACGGCAGGCTTATATCCACACCGGCTTATTCGCCCGAGCATGGTCCCCGCACAAATGGAAACACATATGAGCAAACCCTTGTTTGGCAGCTGTTTAACGACACCATAACCGCCGCTGAGATAGTCGGCGAGGATGAATCACTTATAAATGATTGGAAGGATATACTTTCCCGTCTGCGCCAGCCGATTGAAATAGGCGAGGACGGTCAGATAAAGGAATGGTACTCCGAAACAACCCTTGGAAGCGTTCCTAAGTCCGACGCTTACGGTCACAGACATCTTTCGCATCTTCTGGGACTGTACCCCGGCGACCTTATTTCAGTAGATACTCCCGAATGGCTGGAAGCGGCAAGAGTATCGCTTGATGCGCGTGTTGACGTTTCTACCGGCTGGGCAATGGGTCAGCGGATTAATGCCTGGGCGCGCCTGGGTGACGGCGAGCATATGTATATGCTGGTTGAGACCCTTATAAAAACCGGAATCCTTGACAACCTGTGGGACACTCATCCTCCGTTCCAGATAGACGGCAATTTTGGATATACCTCCGGCGTATGCGAGGCACTTTTGCAGAGCAATATGGGCTATCTGAATATCCTTCCGGCAGTTCCTGATGCCTGGAGCGAAGGAAGCTTTGAAGGTCTTGTTGGCAGAGGTAATTTTGTTGTAGGAGCCGATTGGAGCAATGGCATTCCCACTGAAATAAGAATCATTTCGCAGAGCGGGGGAGAGTGCAGTCTGAAATTTACCCAAGGCGAAGTAACTGTAATCGATTCCGAAGGCAAGAGTGTTGAGTTCAAGACGGATGTTTCAAAGCTAACCTTCAGCACGGAAGCCGGAAAATGTTACACTGTTACAAATACCGTTGTTCTTGAAACACCGAACAGCCTGAAAGCATTACGAATATCTGAGAGCGAGGTTAAGCTTAGCTGGGATGAAGCTATAGGAGCAGTCAGCTATTCAGTTTATCGCATGGCGAATGACGGTGAAGCGGAGCTTATCTCCTCTGACGTAGTCGGAACAGAATATACCGATGAAGCTACCGTCATGGAGGAGAAAGGCGTTTATTCTTACTATGTTTGTGCAGTCAATGGTTCCGGAAATGTAAGTGAACCTTCGGATACAGTCTGTGAGGTCGGATTCAGAAATGAAACCGTTGACAGCAGCGATGATAGGGTAAAATACA
>CALDFS010000254.1 GCA_937942105.1 uncultured Ruminococcus sp.
CTGCATCGGCGGGGCGTGCTACCCTGAGGGTCACCCTGAAAGCGAGAACGGCGTTAAGGATATCGAAGCACTTAAAATAAAGGTGGACTGCGGCTGCGAGTTTCTTACAACTCAGATGTTTTTCGACAACAACATACTGTATAACTTCCTTTATCGGCTCTATCGCGCCGGGGTGAATGTTCCAGTAGTCGCTGGAATAATGCCGGTTACGAGCGCATCTCAGATCAAGCGGCTGATGACGATATCAGGCTCTGCCCTGCCGCAGAGGTTTGTACGTATTGTCGACAGATACGGCGACAGCCCCGCCGCCATGAAGCAGGCTGGAATCGCATATGCCACCGAGCAGATTATCGACCTTTATGCCAACGGAATCAACGCTGTTCACGTTTATTCAATGAACAAGCCTGACGTTGCGGCGGCAATAAAGGCAAACCTTTGTGAGATAATAGCATGAGCGGCGGAATAATTTACGGTGAGATACCGGAAAACGAGATAATTATAGATTCGCTGGAGCTTGCAGCACGTCTGAAAACCAAAAAGGGCTACACTGATGATACCATTGCAAAATGTGAATCGGAGCTTAGAAAGGTCGTTCAGTGCAGATATTCGGCTGTGAGAGTGAATGTCAGCTATCCACGCGAGGGCTTTATTGACCTTGGCTTCGGGGAATTTCAAAGCTTGGATCTATACAAAAATCTCGGCGGCGCGAAGGAAGCTTTTATCTTCGCGGTCACCATCGGCATGGGCGTTGACCGTCACCTGATGAAGCTTTATTCCCTTTCGGCGGCGGAGCATTTTATATCCGACGGCATAGCTTCCGCCCTTGCCGAAGCCGCCTGCGACAGGGTGAATGATATCCTTGCCGAAGGGCTGAATGCAAGACAGAGGTTCAGCCCCGGCTACGGCGATTTTCCGCTGGAGCTTCAGCCCAAGGTTTTATCAGCTGTGAACGCCGGGCGGCTTTTGGGGATAACGCTGAGCGCATCGCTGCTGATGACGCCCAAAAAGTCGATTACGGCGGTTATGGGTATAAATAGCTGATTATTTTCGGCAGAACATTTCCACCGCTTTTTTGGCTTCCGGCGAGGTCATCAAATCGCCGTCGATGCTGATTTTATGATATTTTTTTGCGGGCAGAAAAAGTATATCGGGGCTTTCCCCTTCCGGTATCTGATAGCTCAGCGCGGTAATGAAATTCTGAGATTGGGTGTTGCTTACAACGATAAAACGTTTTTTCACGCTCAGATATCTGTCAAGAAGCTGTTCATGATGCTGAAAATAGCACTGGCTTCGCTCGTTGAAGATAAAATAGTTAGCGCTGGGATAATCGCAATAGTTCGGCACTATAAAGTATGTAAGGTCGCTTAATGTTATCTTATCATACATATCATAAACGCCGTCCGACTGATACGGGCATTGCTTATCGCGATTGAAGCAGTCATATTCACACTTGCCACAAGGGTCAAGCGTTATATCGCAGAAATCGAAGACAGATATTTCGTCTGCGGAATGGTTGGCGGCAATCACTTTTGATATCGCGCGGCAGTTGCCGTTTTCTCTGCCGCTGAAATTGACTATTGTTATTTTCATTTTGTTTGCTCCTGAATTTAAATATATTGATATTATACTACCAAGCCGGGATGTTTTCAAGCGAATATCCCGAAAATGGAGGTTTTTATGAAGACACTTTTGCAAAGAATAAGATCAGAAAGACTGTATTTCGACGGCGGCTTGGGCACTATGCTTCAGGCTAAGGGTCTTGCAGGCGGTGAAGCCCCCGAGGATTGGAACCTGACCCACCCGCAGGATGTTACAGATATTCACAGGCAGTACCTTGCCGCCGGGTGCGATATCATCACGACGAATACCTTCGGCATAAACCGCTCGAAATATGGGGATTGGCGCGAAAGGATTGCCGCCGCAATGGATATCGCGAAAAAGGCGGTCTGCGGATTTGAAAACAGGTATATTGCCTTTGATATAGGACCCACCGGGCGGCTGATGGCACCCTTGGGCGACCTTGATTTTGAAGAAGCGGTGCAAATCTATTCCGACAATATCCGCCTTGCCGCCGAGCTTGGCGCTGACCTTATAATAATAGAAACGATGAACGACTGCCACGAGACTAAGGCGGCAGTTTTAGCGGCTAAAGAGAGCTGTGAGCTTCCGATAATAGTGTCGAACGCCTACGACCGTTCTGGCAAGCTTATGACCGGGGCTTCGGTTGAAGCTATGGTCGCCATGCTGGAAGGACTTGGGGTGGACGCTATCGGGCTTAACTGCTCGTTTGGACCGGATGTGGCGCTTGAAATCATTGACGAGTTTATGGCAGTATCATCAACCCCGATTATCGCCATGCCGAATGCGGGGCTTCCGAGAGTTGAAAACGGAAGCACCGTTTACGACGTTTCGGCGGAGGAGTTTTCCGATTATATGGCGTCTCTTGCCAAAAAGGGCGTATCTATTCTTGGCGGATGCTGCGGCACTACTCCGCAGTTCATCAAGATGACTATTGAAAAGACAAAGGATATTCCCGTTAAGCCGCTAACGCAGAAGCATTTGACGGTGGTATCCTCATACACTCACGCTGTCAGAATAGATGACCAGCCCATTCTTATAGGCGAGCGCATTAACCCCACAGGCAAGCCAAGGCTTAAGGAAGCCCTAAGAAGCGGGAATATGAGCTACATTATCGGTGAGGCGGCGGCTCAGGTCGATGCCGGGGCACATATTTTAGATGTAAATGTCGGACTGCCGGAGATTGACGAGGTTAAAATGCTAAAAAATACGGTTACGGCTGTGCAGTCGGTGACCGACCTTCCATTACAGCTTGATACTGCAAATCCTGCGGCGTTGGAGCAGGCATTAAGGATATACAACGGAAAGCCGCTTATAAACTCGGTGAACGGCGAGCCGGAGAGCATGGCTAAGGTCTTCCCGCTGGCTAAAAAATACGGCGGCGCAATAATCGCGCTGACTATGGACAAACAGGGGATCCCAGCCACAGCCCAAGGGCGTGTGGATATTGCGAAAAGAATCATTGATACGGCTAAGGAATACGGTATTGACAGCTGCGACATCATAGTTGACCCGCTCTGCTTAACCGTTTCTTCCGATTCAAAAAGCGCGCTTGTAACCCTTGAAGCGGTTCGTTTGATGCACGGCATGGGAATAAAAACCAGCCTTGGCGTATCAAATATTTCCTTTGGGCTTCCCGAAAGGGAAAAAATAAACACCGCTTTCTTCGCCTGTGCGCTTGAAAACGGCTTGAACTGCGCCATTATGAATCCCCGCTCTGCGGCGATGATGGATGTTTACTACGCCTTCCGCGCGCTTCACGACCTTGACACCGCCTGCTCGGATTACATTGCGCATACATCGCAAAGCGGCGGTGCGCCTGCGCAGAATACGACGGCGAGCGCCGATATCACCCTGATTCAGGCGATAGTTAAGGGGCTTAAGGACAAATCAGCAGAGCTTGCGCGTGAGCTTTTGAAAGCATCTGAGCCGCTGAGCGTTATCAACGATCATATCATACCAGCGCTAAACGACATCGGCGGGCAGTTTGAAAGCCATAAGGCGTTTCTGCCGCAGCTTTTGATGAGTGCAGACGCTGCAACAGCCGCTTTCGCGGAGGTCAAGGCAAAAATCCCGAAGGACTCGGCGGACGATTCGGGCAAATTTATCATTGCAACCGTCAAGGGTGACATTCACGACATCGGCAAGAACATTGTGCGAGTCATGCTGGAAAGCTACGGCTTCACCGTCTACGATTTGGGGCGGGATGTTGACCCGCAGAGAGTTTTGGACAAGGTTATCGAGACAGGCTGCAAGCTTGTCGGGCTGAGCGCGCTTATGACCACTACCGTGCCTTCGATGGAAGCGACCATAAAGCTTTTGAAAAATTACGACCCTGATATAACTACAGTTGTTGGCGGGGCGGTGCTGAATCAGGAATACGCCGACATGATAGGCGCGGATTTCTATGCCAAGGACGCGATGGATACAGTGCGGTTTGCGCAAAAATACTATAATAAATAGCGATAGCCGCAGCACATGTTAGGGTAACTGCGGCTATTTCTTCTTTTTGGAGTGGCGAATTAGTACGTCCACAACCTCATATATCCTTGCCTTGTCCTCGGCAGAGACGTTTTCGAGCTTTTCAGCAAGCTTGGATTCCTTTATGGTGTACCCGGTTTTGACTGCTCCGCAGAGGATTTCATCCGCCGAGACTTCCAAAACGTTTATTATGTCTATGAATGTTTCAAGGGATGGCAGCTTTTCTCCGCGCTCTATCATTCCTATATAGTTCGGGCTGAGATTGCATAGCTCCGCCAAATCCTCCTGCCTGAGTTTCTTTTGCTGACGGCGCTTACGAATGTTTTCGCCGATTGAATATAAATCCATATTATCACCCTTTTGCACGAAATCGCAAGCGAAGGGTGATTAAGCCCTCCGCTCACGGTATATCGCTTTTCACTCAAACATAGGAGTAGAAAGATATCTATCCCCCGTATCAGGCAGAAGTACTACTATTTTCTTGCCCTTATTTTCGGCGCGCTCGGCTAACTTGGCGGCAGCGTGAAGTGCTGCTCCTGCGGATATCCCCACAAGAATTCCTTCCTCTTGGGCTATTGCCCTGCCGGCAGCGTAGGCTTGCTCATCAGTCACGGCTATCACCTCATCCAATATATCCCTGTTCAGGTTTTTGGGTATGAAGTTTGCGCCTATGCCCTGCAAGCCGTGTGCGCCGGAATACCCCTTAGAAATAAGCGGCGACGACGCCGGCTCTACAGCAACGATTTTAGCCCCTGGCTTTTGCGATTTAAGATACTCCCCCACTCCGCTTATGGTTCCGCCTGTTCCCACTCCGGCAACGAATATATCCACCTCGCCGTCGGTATCTCTCCATATTTCTGGACCGGTGGTATCGAAATGAGCTTTTGGATTTGCGGGGTTTTCAAACTGCCCCGGAATGAAGCTTCCGGGAGTGCTTGCCGCTATCTCGTCAGCCTTTTCTATAGCTCCGCTCATCCCGCGTGAGCCATCGGTAAGCACTATTTCGGCGCCATATGCTGCTAAGAGCTTTCTTCGCTCAACGCTCATGGTTTCGGGCATGGTGAGTATAACTTTATAGCCCTTTACAGCGGCTGCCGCCGCAAGACCTATTCCTGTGTTGCCGCTGGTAGGCTCGATAATCGCAGCGCCCGGCTTTAGGATTCCATTCTTTTCAGCATCGCTTATCATGGCGATGGCAACTCTGTCTTTGGCACTTCCGGCAGGATTCAGGTATTCAAGCTTTGCAAGTATCTCGGCGTTTAAATTTCGCTTGGCAGAAAATGACGAAAGCCTTACAAGCGGTGTATTTCCGGCAAGCTCGGTTATATTATTATATATTCTCAAAAAAATCAATCCTTTCAAGGCAGCTGTTTCACCGCTTTACTGTGATGATATTATACCACCGGCATGGTGATATGTCAAGCACAAGCTGCTTTATCGAAAATGTAATATTTCCATTGATATTCTTCATAAAATTATCATATATTTTCATTAATATTTAAAAATGCTTTCAATTATACATCAATAACCCGTTTTATAATATGGACAATGAAAAAAGCAGATGCTTCTGCCTAATCATAACAATAAATGCTATACGAAAGGCGTGTATATAATTATGGATGAAAACTACAACAACCAATATTCGGAAAATCTTTTTAACAACTCAGAGCCGCGGGTTACTATAACCTCAATTCCAGAAGCTAATGTTTCATCCTCGGGCAATGAGCAGAAAAAGAAAAAGGAGAAAAAAGGTATCGGAGCAGGCTCGATCGTTGCGATAGCTCTTTGCTGCTCTATTCTTGGAGGAGCGTTCGGAAGTGCCGGAACTGCACTGATGATAAAAAACTCCAGCCAGGAGGATGTAAAGCCCGCCAACACACAGGTTACAAATATGTTTGAGGGTGTGCGCACTCCGACTGTTCTTGAAACCAACGCCGTTGACACCTCAAAGGTTCTTACTCAGGCTGAGCTTTATGCCCAGAACGTCAACTCGGTAGTCGGAATAACCACCTCGATAACCACCAACTACTGGGGATATAAAACCACCGCAGCAGCTTCCGGTTCGGGATTCATCATCACCGAGGATGGTTATATTCTTACAAACCACCACGTTATCGAGAATTCAAACTCGATAAAGGTTGCTCTTTACAATGGCGAGACTTACGAAGCTGAGCTTATCGGTTACGATGAAAGCAATGATATCGCCGTTATCAAGATTGACGCCAAGGGGCTTACCCCTGTGGTTTTGGGAAGCTCGGACGAGCTTAACGTCGGCGACGAGGTTGTGGCTATAGGCAACCCGCTGGGCGAGCTTACCTTCTCTCTGACTTCAGGATATGTCAGTGCGCTCGACCGCGAGATCACACTTTCCTCCAACGTCACCATGGACCTTATTCAGACCGACTGCGCTATAAACTCCGGCAACTCCGGCGGTCCTCTGTTCAATATGTACGGCGAGGTTATAGGAATCACTAACGCGAAGTATTCCGGCTCGGGTTCGAGCAATGAAGCATCTATCGACAACATCGGCTTTGCAATCCCGATTGACAATGTTCGCTCTATCTTCAAGAGCATTATCGAAAACGGTTACGTTTCCAAGCCGTTTATCGGTGTTTCGGTTGCTGATGTAAGCACGGAGACTCAGAGCTACGGTCTTCCGGCGGGCGCAGCTGTAAAGGAAATCGTTGAAGACAGCCCAGCGCAGAAAGCAGGTCTTGAAATCAACGACATTATCACCGAGGTCAACGGCAAGGAAATCAAGACCAGCTCTGATTTGGTGGATACGGTTAAAAGCGCTTCTGTCGGAGATGTTCTTAAGCTGAAGGTTTACCGTCAGGGCAAGATGATTGAAATAGATATAACCGTCAGTGAAAAGATACAGTCCGCCAAGCAGGATGAAACCGCCGACGCTGAATCTCAGGCTACTCCCGAAGGCAATCAGCAGCAGGATGGTCAGCAGACCAATCCATGGGAAGGCTGGGACATTCCCGACTGGTTCTTCAGATTCGGATTCTGATATCGTAAGTAAATAATGAAAACTCGGAGATGGCACTCAACCGTCTCCGAGTTATTATATAGGCTGAAATTGAATAATGATTAGCCGTTTCGCGAATTGAAATCCCTGATAATATTCAAAGCCTTCTGAGAGATATTATCCGGAATTGCGGCGGGACGTGCAAGGATATAGCCCTGCAAAAGGTCGACCCCAAGCTCTAACACCTTGTAAA
>CALDFS010000255.1 GCA_937942105.1 uncultured Ruminococcus sp.
ACCGTCTGCTGAACGGTGGGGATGCCACTGTCCTGCTTCTGATAGCCATGATAATTCGTCCCCCTAAAGGACATTCTGACCTTGAAATTATTCATAGCGCAGGCAAAAAGATATTAAGAAGTATAACGCAGGCAAAGAACAAAACCGTTACCGCCAAAGCTGCATAATCAATCGTTGATGTTTTCAGCTGCTTTAATCTTGTTCTGCCATCCCCGCCGTGATAGCAGCGGCATTCCATGGCAAGTGCCAGCTCATCAGCTCTGCGAAATGCCGAAACAAAAAGCGGTATTAAAATCGGCACAAGCGCCTTTGCGCGCTTTAAAACAGAGCCTGTTTCAAGATCTGCACCTCTTGCCTTCTGTGCAGACATTATCTTGTCAGTCTCTTCTATAAGAGTTGGGATAAAGCGCAAAGCTATAGTCATGATCATTGCAATCTCATGCGCGGGGAAGTGTATCACCTTCAAGGGCGAGAATATCCTTTCAATAGCGTCGGTAAGCGCTATCGGGGATGTAGTATATGTCAATAATGATGTTCCGCAGATAAGGAAGATTATTCTTATCGCCATGAAGAGCATGGTGCGAACGCCATCGTCGGTTATTCTGATAAATGTCCAGCTAAATAATACGTTTCCGGTATTAATAAAGAAGAGATTCAGTATACCTGTGAAAATAATGATCGGAAGTATTGGCTTGACGCTTTTAAGCATCATTTTTATCGGGATTCCCGAAATCAAAAACGCCCCGGCAAGATAAACTATGCCCACAGCCAAGCCCAGAAAGCCCTTGGCACAGAACAGCATTACCAAATACAAAAGAGTCAGCAACAGCTTCATTCTTGGGTCAAGCCTATGCAGGACCGACTTTCCCGGAAAATACTGACCTATAGTTATATCCTTTATCAACTGTTACTTCACCTTCTTTTCTGCAAGCAGCCTTAAAACAAGCTTTTTTGCATAGGCTGTTGAATAAACCTCGTCGCTGAAGCCGACGCCTGACTGCTTCAGTCTGTCAAACACCCTTGTTATCTGAGGGACTGTTAAGCCCATATCGTCAAGCTCACGCACCCTTGCAAATACGCGCTCTGGAGTATCGTACATGAAGAGCTTTGAATCGTTCATGACAAGTATCTTATTGACGGTTTTCGCAACATCCTCCATGGAGTGGGAAACAAGCATGACAGTGCTTCCCTTTTCCTTGTGATAATCCTTTATAACGCCGAGGATTCTGTCTCTTCCATGAGGGTCAAGTCCGGCGGTAGGCTCATCGAGTATAAGGACTTTTGGCTGCATGGCCATAACTCCCGCAATGGCCACCCTGCGCTTCTGACCGCCCGAAAGCTCAAACGGCGACTTTTCGGCAAGCTCCGGCTTCAAGCCGACAAGACGCATGGTTTCCAGAACGCGCTGATGCACCTGAGCATCGCTTAAGCCCATGTTTTTCGGTCCAAAGGCTATGTCCTTATAAACCGTCTCCTCAAAAAGCTGATATTCGGGATACTGAAACACCAAGCCAACCTTGAAGCGTATTTCACGCAGCCTTGATTTATCCGCAAACAGCTCCTCACCGTCAACGATAACTCTGCCGGAAGTCGGCTTTAAAAGACCGTTGAAGTGCTGAATTAGTGTTGACTTACCCGAACCGGTATGACCTATGATTCCGACCAGCTCGCCTTCCTCTATTCCTATGCTTACGTTGTCAAGCGCCACCTTGCGAAAAGGCGTTCCCTCGCCGTAAACATAGGTAAGATTTTCTGCTTTAATTATTTCCAAAGCCATCAGCCTTTCTGATTTATGCTTACTGCTTCCGTTCTTATCGGAACAAAAACAATACAACTATGATAAAAGCTTCAAAAGTGCCTCATAACACTCATTTTCATCGATAATATCGGGCGGAAGGTTTACTCCCTCTTTTATAAGCTCGTGTGTAAGCTCGGTTACCTGAGGAACGTCAAGCCCAAGTGCGCAAAGGGTTTCAACCTGCGAGAACACCTTTTTCGGCTTATCATCCATAACTATCCGCCCATTGTCTATAACCACAACGCGCTTTGCCTGCGCGGCCTCATCCATATAGTGGGTTATAAGTACTATAGTAACTCCCATTTCGTTAAGCTCTTTTATGGTCATCATTATTTCACGGCGGCCAATCGGGTCGAGCATTGCCGTAGGCTCATCGAGCACTATGCAGTCAGGCTTCATTGCCAAAACGCCTGCAATCGCCACGCGCTGCTTCTGACCGCCCGAAAGCTTATGAGGGGCATGTTCGCGGTATTCATACATTCCGACTGTTTTAAGAGCCTCGTCAACTCTGCGACGTATCTCCTTCGGCTCAACGCCTATGTTTTCAAGAGCGAAAGCAACGTCTTCTTCAACAACAGTTGCAACTATCTGATTATCCGGGTTCTGAAAGACCATTCCAACCGTCCTGCGGATGTCGTAAAGATTCTGTTCGTCCCTTGTATCCATGCCGTTGATTAAGACTGTTCCCTCATCCGGCAGATTTATTGCATTCAAAAGCTTTGCAAGCGTTGACTTTCCGCTTCCGTTATGACCCAATACCGCAACGAACTCTCCCCTGTCTATTTTAAGGGATACATCCTTTATAACGGTATTTTTTGTGCTGCGGTCATCATAGTCGTTGACATATGAAAAACTTGCATTATTGATTTCTATAAAATTATCCATAGCTGTCCTTTATGATTAATTATTTGTACTTTTCCATATAGCGGTACTTCCTGCCGGCAAAACCATTCCGGTTTCTTCAACTCTCAGACCGATTTCATCCGCACTGACCTCGCCGCCGAACCGTTTGGTAAGAACGCTTCCCAGAATATATGCCATAACTGAAGGCGAAAGCCCTGTTGTATAGCTGTTAAGCAGGAAGAAAAGCGGCTTATCGCTTAAAACCCTTGATGTAAGCTCAACAAGGTCGTAAACGCTGTCTTCAAGCTTCCATATTTCGCCCGACGGTCCTCTGCCGTAGCTCGGAGGGTCCATTACAACAGCGTCATACTTTCTACCGCGGCGAATCTCGCGCTCAACGAACTTTTCGCAGTCATCTACTATCCACCTTATCGGTCTGTCTGAAAGACCTGATTTTTCGGCATTTTCCCTTGCCCACTGAACCATACCCTTTGAAGCGTCAACATGGCAAACGCTTGCGCCGGCAGCAGCGCAGGCAAGCGTTGCCCCACCGGTGTAGGCAAACATGTTCAAAACGTTTATCGGTTTTCCGGCTGACTTTATCATCTGCGCCATTGCATCCCAGTTCACAGCCTGCTCCGGGAAAAGCCCTGTATGCTTAAAGCCGGTAGGACGGATAATAAAAGTTAGCTCGCCATAGCTTACAGTCCAGCTCTGGGGAAGCTTGCGCTTATACTCCCACTCTCCGCCGCCCTTTTGTGAGCGGTGATAAACAGCATCAGCCGATATCCAGTCAGAATTAGTTTTCTGAGTTTTCCATATTATCTGAGGATCTGGTCTTACAAGCTTTATGCCGCTCCATGACTCCAAACGGTCGCCCCGTGAAGCGTCAATAAGTCTGTAATCCTTCCAGTTATCTGCAACTCTCACCTGTTCAAGTCTCCCCTAAACGATTTTTAACTACCTTTGCAATGGCGTTGGCATACTGATAAATTGCTTCCTCGCTTCTGCCCTCTGCCATTATTCTTATAACGGGCTCTGTTCCGGATTCGCGGACAAAGATTCGTCCATCATCCGCAAGCTTTTCGCAGCAGTAGTCTATCATTTCAACAATATCCGGTATCTGCCTCCATATTCCGCGGTACTCCTGACGTATTCTGACGTTCAGAAGAATCTGAGGGTAAGGCTCGAACACCTTGCCGAGCTCGCTCATCTTCTTACCGCTTTTTTTCAGGATTTCGAGTATCTTGGCGCCTGTCAGCTCACCGTCGCCGGTGGTTTCAAGGTCGCCGAGGACTATATGCCCCGACTGCTCGCCGCCGAGATTATAATTATCCGATATCATACGCTCCAGCACATACCCCGAGCCAACCTTGGGAGCGGTTGAAACAACTATTCCGTTTTCCTTCGCCCACTTGAAAAATCCGAGGTTCGTCATCTGAGTGACAACGCAGGTATTTGAGCGAAGCTTGCCTTCGTTTTTCATGCTCAATGCCAGTAGAGCAATTATATTGTCGCCATCGATTACGTTTCCTTTTTCATCCACTACAAGGCACCTGTCACCATCGCCGTCAAAGGCAAGTCCTACATTTGCATGATTATCCAAAACCGCTTTAGAAAGCAATTCCGGATTGTTTGAACCGCATTCTAAGTTTATATTGATACCATTCGGCTTATTATTTATCATAACTACGGAAGCGCCTATGCCGTTGAAGAACTTTTCAGCGCAGGAGTACGCCGCTCCGTTCGCGCAGTCAATGACAACTCGCATCCTTGAAAGGTCGGAATCTATATATTTCAGAAGATACCGCACATAATCCCACTCAGCGTTCTTTTCAAAAATAACCTTGCCCAGATTATCGTTTCCGGTTGGCTGCATTTCATCCTGAGCGTCAAAAACAAGGCGCTCTATTTCCTCCTCGACCTCATCAGGAAGCTTATATCCGGAAGCAGAAAAAATCTTAATGCCGTTGAATTCAAAGGAATTATGCGAAGCGGTTATCATTATACCGGCGTCAGCACCGTATTTAACCGTAAGATAAGCAACAGCCGGCGTAGGAAGTATTCCTATAGTGTGAACATCCGCGCCGACTGAGCATATTCCGGCGATAAGCGCGGATTCAAGCACATCGCAGGAAACGCGGGTGTCCTTTCCTATTAATATTTTTGCCTTATGGCGAGAGTTTTTTGCAAGGGTTACGGCTGCAGCTCTGCCTATAAGCATTGCCGCCTCAGTCGTCAGTTCGCTGATGGCAACGCCTCTTACGCCGTCTGTACCGAATAGTCTTCCCATGTCATAATACTCCTTTATTATTAATTCAGCACTGCTTTAAATGTCAAGAGTGGTCTGACCGTCCTTCAATATTCCTAAGTGCTTATATGCAAGGTCGGTCGCGCATCTTCCGCGCGGTGTCCTTGCCAGAAATCCGAGCTGCATTAAAAACGGCTCGCAGACATCTTCAAGGGTAACGGCTTCCTCGCCTATTGCCGATGCCAAAGTATCAAGCCCAACCGGTCCGCCGTTGTAGCCCTTTATAATCATGGTAAGCATACGCTTGTCCATAGAATCAAGCCCTAACGGGTCA
>CALDFS010000256.1 GCA_937942105.1 uncultured Ruminococcus sp.
AATTTAAGTATGAAGCAGAGAGGATGGTCAAAATGAAAATAGGAATTTTAACAAGCGGCGGAGATTGCCCGGGTCTGAATGCAGTTATCAGGGCGATAGGAAAGTATGTATTTCTGAATATGCCGAACGCCGAGGTCTACGGAATAAGCGACGGCTATACAGGTCTTATCAACGGCGAATACAGAAAAATGAAGCCGGAGGATTTTTCGGGTATACTGAACTTAGGCGGCACTATTTTAGGCACCATCCGTCAGCCGTTCAAGATGATGACCGTTGAGGAAAACGGCTCCACCAAGCTTGAAAGAATGGTTGACAACTATAAAAAATTCGGGTTCGACTGCATTTTCACTCTCGGCGGAGCGGGAACTCATAAAACAGCCGCTCTTTTATCTTCTGAGGGATGCAATATCATAGGTCTGCCCAAGACTATAGACAATGATATTTTCGGTACTGATGTAACCTTTGGCTATCATTCCGCTTTGGATATAGCCACCGAGTGCATTGACAGAGTTCACACCACCGCCGCAAGCCATGGCAGAACCATGTTTGTTGAGATAATGGGCAACAAGGTCGGCTGGCTTACTCTTGGCGCAGGCATTGCAGGCGGCGCGGACATGATAATACTGCCCGAAATTCCGTTTACCCTTGAAGCTGTTGCAAAGGGTCTTAAGAAGAGGTTGGACGCCGGAAAGTCCTTCAATATTGTAGCTATAGCAGAGGGTGCAGTCCTAAAAAGCGAAGCCGATATGAAGCGCAAGGACAGGACGTTTGCAAGAAAAGAGCGCGGCGAAGCCACCGTTACCAATCATCTTGCCCAGTGGGTAGGAGAGAATCTCGGAGTTGAAACAAGGGTAATAGTCCCGGGTCATATCCAGCGCGGAGGAAGCCCCTCGGCTTATGACAGACTCTTGTCAACAAGGCTCGGAAGCTATGCCGCCAAGCTCTGCAAGGAAGGCAAATTCGGCGTGACCGCCGCAATAATCAACGACCGCATAACCTATAACGCCCTGCCGGATATCGCAGGTAAGGCAAAGTCGGTTCCCAAGAACTCGCAGGTAATCGAAGCTGCAAGGGATATAGGCATATGCTTCGGCGATGAAGATTAAATGTATTAGATATTTTCACCCACGCTATTTGAGATTTTGCCAAGGGTAAATTTTGCAGGCAATCTCAAATTGCAGAAAGGAATGGTGATTATTATGAAATATTCAGTAATAGATATAAGCTCTAGCGGCATGTCGTTCATAGTTGCCGAGGAAGGCGAGGGCGGCACGCATATCGTTTTCAGGGAAAGAATCGGTATGAGTTTGCGTCACTACATTGAAGGCTCCCGCCTTTCGGCGAGAGGAATCGAAAAGCTTGCCGAAACCGCTGCCACTGTAAAGGAAAAGTGCCAGGCGCTTGGAGTTAACAAGGGCTGGCTGATTTCAACCGCCGCACTGCGGTATATAAAGAATTTTAAGGCTGTTCAGTCTGAGATATATTCCCGCACCGGAATGAGTATAAATCTTATAGACGGCAAAACCGAAGCCTACTGCGATTATATTGCAAATAAGGAAAGCTTCGAGCGCAAAAAAGCCGTTCTTATAGATATGGGCGGCGCAAGCATAGAGATATGCGACCTTTCGATCGATGATAAAAACGGCATGAAGATTTTAGACTTCGGGCTTGACGACCTTAACAAGCGCTTTGTAAAAAAGGTCTTTCCTACCGAATCGGAAGCCGGCGAAATAAAGGACTACCTTAAAAAGAAGCTGAAAGAAGCAGGAATCCCCAAGGATGGTGTTTATAAAACCGCAATTCTTTCCGGCTCGGTCGCTCAGGCAGTATATGATCTTTACTGCGACTATGCAGATATCCCGGCGGTGGATAAGGTAAAATCCATCGAGCCTAAAACCTTTAAAAAGCTCGCCAAGCACATGTTTGACGATTCTAAGCGCTCCATGCTGGTTCTGACCAATGCCCCCGATAAGTTATATGTTATGGGAAGTGCAATGGTAGCTTTGAGGACGGTTTTAAACCGATTCGATGTAGAGCAGGTCATAGTCAGCGACTGTGGAGTTAAGGAGGGCTGCCTGAAGCTTATCCTCGGCGGAGCTATAAAGGCTGAGCCGTTCGAGCTTAATGCTGAAAATAACGACAGTGAGAAGGAAACAGACAATGGAACAGAAAGCAAAGAGTAAAAAAGTCAAAACGCCCAAGGCAGTATCCAAATTCATAAAGGGCGAATATATGAACCGCGAGTATTCGTGGCTTTTGTTCAACAGAAGGGTCTTAAATCAGGCTCGGGATATGACCAATCCCTTGCTGGAGCGCTGCAAGTTCCTTTCGATATTCCACTCCAACCTCGATGAATTCTTTATGGTAAGGGTGGGAAGCCTTTACAACGAAAATATTCTCGACCCCAAGGAAAAAGAAAATAAGACCGACCTTACCGCCGCCGAGCAGTTAGACGGCATCCTAACCTGCGTAAAGGGCTTGTATGCCGAATCGAGCGAGGTATATGAGGCTTTAAGGAAGGAGCTTTCCGAAGCCGGAATACGTCTGTTAAAGGGCGATAAGCTTACTCAGCGTCAGTCCGAGGAGTGCTGCGAGTATTTTGTCAACCACATTCTGCCCCTTCTTTCGCCGATGGTGCTGGACGCTAAGCACCCCATGATTCGTTTCGAGAATAGGTCCAGCTACATGATATACGACCTTGAAAAGGGCGGCAGAAGGATGATAGGCGTTATGTCCTGCTCACTTGCTGTTGACAGGCTTCACCGCCTTGGCAGGGGAAAGAAGATAAATCTTATAACCACCGAGGAGCTTATAAGGCTGTTCGGTCACCTTGCCTTCACCGGCTACAATGTCAACGATAAGATGATGATAAGGGTAACCAGAAACGCCGATTTCGACACTCAGGTGGATGATTCCGATGTTGAGCATGATTTCTCGGTCATCATGAAGGAAAAAATAGAGCT
>CALDFS010000257.1 GCA_937942105.1 uncultured Ruminococcus sp.
TGGAGCATATCACCAAAAGAAAGATACAGGCAGCAAGAGAGCTTTTGCGCACCACCGACAAAAAGATTGAAGAGATTGCAGAGGAGCTTGGCTTTTGCTCAGCAAGCTACTTCGAAAAGATGTTCAAGCGCTGTGAGGGAATGTCGGCGGGGAAGTTCAGGAATAGTTAGCTTTTGCATATGATTTCAGATTTAACTGTTGCAGCGATATATGCTTCAGATACGAAGTCGGTTTATAATTATCTGATGATAAATTTACTGAAAGGTTTATCAGATGATAAAATTTATATTAGGAGAGATTGTTATGAAAAAAGATTTCGGAGTTAAGCCCTATCTGTTCCCGATGCCCACCTATATGATAGGCACCTATAATGAGGACGGCACAGAAGATGTTATGATGATGGCATGGGGCGGAATATGCGCCGAGGATATGGTGGCGCTCAACCTTGAAAGCACTCACAAAACCGTTGCAAATTTAAAGTCGAGGGGAGCGTTTACCCTTGCAATTCCCGGAACCGATACCATTGCCGAGTCGGACTTCCTTGGAATAGCGTCTTCAAACGACATGGCGGATAAATTTGCGCGCACAGGTCTTCACGCTTATAAGAGCGCCCGTGTTGACGCCCCGGTTATCGAGGAATATCCGGTAACTCTTGAATGCACAGTCGTTAAGTTCGAGGAAGAGCCTTACGGCTTGAGAATCCTCGGTAAGATCGAAAATGTTATCGCAGACGAAAAGGTTCTGGACGAAAAGGGAAATATCGACGCCGGAAAGCTTAACGCCTTCGCCTTCGACCAGATGAGAAACGGCTATTATGCTGTGGGAGAGCTTGTAGGCAAGGCGTGGCACAGCGGCGCGGGACTTATGAAGAAATAGTTTGCATTTGGTTTACATCAGGCTTGGCGGAGGCGGCAATGGCAAATCTTACTAAAAAAGCGATAAAGCAGTCGTTTATGAAGCTTTTAAACGAAAAGCCGCTGAATAAAATCAGCGTTAGGGACATTGTTGAAGACTGCGGAATCAATCGAAATTCGTTTTATTATCACTATCAGGATATACCTGCACTTATGGAGGAGATAATAACCGAGCTTTATCAGTCGTTGATACAAAAATATCCCGATATAACCGCTATCGACGATTGCTTTGAAACGGCTTTTGGGTTTATGCTTGAAAATAAAAAGGCAATACTTCACATATACAACTCTATAAGCAGAGACATTTTTGAAAAATACCTGATGAATTACTGCGAATACGCTGTTAACACCTACCTTTTGTTAGCCTTCGGCGATAAAATGATAGGCGAGAATAACCATAAAATGATAGTCCGGTTTTTAAAATGCGAGCTGTTTGGCACGTTTATCGACTGGCTGAACGCCGGAATGCCCGAGGAAGTTTTGGATGAGGCTATGCGAATGCTTTCGCTGTGTCATGGTCTGCCGGAAACAATAATCGAAAGATGCAGCGGCGATTAATACTGTTTTTCGCTTGAAATGACAGTAATCCGGTGCACCCGCTTTAATGACTGTAAACGGTATGTACATTTCTAAACTTAAATAAGTGAAATTTTATAGTTAAAGTACCGCTTGGCGACGCCGGGCGGTACTTTTTTACTGCCTTTTTGGGCAATTGCCGCATGAATGTCTAAATTTTGGGCAGACATGCCTAATCTGACCGTTTTATTTTGTTTAAAATGCTGATATAACTTAATCAAGATGTTTCGCACCATTGGGACGGGTTTTTGCCGTGGATTGCGTAAGGTCTTAATAAGTAAGAGCTTTGAAAGGAAGATGTTAAATGCGTTCAATTGCGCCTATGCGCGCCGCAAAAATAGGGTATATAGTTATTTCTGTGGTGATGATAGCTTTGGGAGCTGTGCTGATAATCCTGCCCGAGTTTTCTGTTTCGGTTTTAGGAACTGTGTTCGGAATACTTATTATTGCTTTCGGGGCAGTAAAGCTTGTGGGATACTTCTCACGCGATCTTTATCGGCTTGCTTTTCAATACGATCTTGCCTTTGGAATACTTCTTATAGCCTTAGGAACGCTGACTCTTGCAAGACCAGGAAGCGTTATGACCTTTATTTGCATATCTCTTGGCTTTTACACGCTTGCAGACTGCATCTTTAAAATTCAGACTGCAATTGAATCCAGGCGCTTTGGAATAAGCAAATGGTGGCTTATATTGATTTTTGCGATTGCCTGCGGGATATTCGGGCTTATACTGATGTTCCGCCCCGGCGAGGGAAGTCATATTTTGGTCATCATGCTTGGAGCAACATTGGTATTTGAAGGAATTTTAAACCTTTGCACTGTGCTTACTGCGGTCAGAATAATCAAAAACCAGCTGCCCGATGTGGTCGAAACAGAATTTTCAGATGAAAGCGAGGAATAAAACCTATGCGTTTTTCCAAGGCGGTTGTAAAATACCGCATACCAATTATTGTTGTTACCCTTTTGCTGATGATACCTTCTGCGCTGGGTATGGCAAACACAAGAATAAATTATGATATGCTTGACTACCTGCCGGCAGACATGGATACGGTTATCGGGCAGAACGAGCTTCTTGATGACTTCG
The DNA here is from genome assembly GCA_937942105.1 of uncultured Ruminococcus sp. Classification (GTDB taxonomy): domain Bacteria; phylum Bacillota; class Clostridia; order Oscillospirales; family Ruminococcaceae; genus Faeciplasma. Next base: position 2,575 of record CALDFS010000257.1, read on the forward strand.
GCAAGGGCGCTTTTTCAATGATGGTGGTTGAAAATATGCCTGATAAGGATATAGCCAGTCTGTGCGAAAAAATTGAAGATGTCGAACACGTTGAAACTGTTTTGTGGTACTCAACTCTTGCGGATATGTCTATACCAATGGAGCTTTTGCCGGATAAGCTTTATAGCGAGTTTAATTCAGACGGCTCAACATTGGTAGCTATATTTTTTGACAGCTCAACCTCTGCCGACGTCACAATGGATGCTGTAATAAGGATAAGGGAAATAGCCGGAAAGCAGTGCTTTGTTTCGGGAATGTCTGCCCTTGTAACTGACCTTAAGGACCTCTGCGAGGCCGAGGAGCCGATATATGTGGGCTTAGCTGTGCTGTTTGCCTGCTGTGCCATGATGCTGTTTTTGGACGGCTGGCTGATACCATTTGTATTTTTGATATCAATCGGTATGATGATAGTTTTAAATCTTGGCACAAATTACTTTTTGGGAGAGGTTTCGTATATAACCAAGGCACTTTCTGCTGTTTTGCAGCTTGCAGTTACTATGGACTACTCAATCTTTTTGTGGCACAGCTACAACGAGTGCAGAGAGAAGTGCAGCGATAACAACGAAGCCATGGCCCAGGCTATAAGCCGAACCCTTACAAGCGTTTTGGGCAGCTCGATAACAACGGTTGCAGGCTTTGCGGCGCTTTGCTTTATGAGCTTCACCCTTGGGCGCGACTTGGGAATAGTTATGGCAAAGGGAGTTGTTTTTGGAGTTGTGGGCTGTGTAACTGTTTTGCCTTCGCTTATACTTGTTTTCGATAAGCCCCTGCAAAAAACCAAGCATCGCTCCTTGATTCCGGATATGCATGGCTTTGCAAAAGGAATTGTTAAGGCGGCGCCGGTGTTTATTGTGGTTTTCGTGCTACTTATAACCCCTGCGCTTTATGGCTATCGCAAAACCAATCAAGAGGTTTATTATGATATGGGTCAGTGCCTCCCGCAGGACATCGAGTATGTTATAGCCAACTCAAAGCTTTCGGAGGAATTTGACATATCCTCTACCCATATGGTTTTGGTAAATGCAGATGTTCCATCTAAGAATGTTCGCAGCATGATAAAAGAGATGGAGAGCGTTGACGGCGTTAAATATGTTTTGGGCATGGAAAGCCTTGTTGGCTCGGCCGTGCCGGAGGAAATAATTCCGGAAAGCTTATCAAGCATACTTAAAAGCGACAAGTGGGAACTCTTGCTGATAAATTCAGAATACAAGGTTGCCAGCGAAAGAGTAAATAAGCAGATTGCAAGCCTTAATTCGATACTTAAAAGCTACGACCCAAACGGTATGCTTATCGGCGAGGCGCCTTGCATGAAGGATATGATAGAAACTACCGACCTCGACTTTAAGATAGTAAACGCAGTTTCGATAATTGCAATATTTATAATTATTGCTGTTGTTGAAAAAAGCGTAAGCCTGCCGTTTATACTTATTGCAGTAATCGAGCTTGCAATATTTATAAACCTTGGCTTGCCGCATTATATCGGACAGTCGCTGCCGTTTATCGCTCCTATATGCATAAGCACCATCCAGCTTGGCGCAACCGTAGACTACGCCATACTTATGACAACAAGATACAAGGCTGAAAGAATATCGGGTTCGGATAAGCGCGATTCGGTTATAACAGCACTTGCTTCTTCAATCCCGTCGATAATAGTATCTGGCATGGGCTTGTTTGCCGCAACCTTTGGAGTGGCGCTTTATTCCGACATTGATATAATAAGCTCGATGTGTATGCTGATGGCAAGGGGAGCGGTTATAAGTATGCTGTGCGTAATCTTTATACTTCCCGCACTGCTTTATGCTTTCGACAAGCCGATTTCGGCTTCGACCTTCGATATGAAAAAAGCTCTTAAAAAGAGCGCAAACACTATAGAAAAAGAGGTAAATGCAATATGAAAAAATCATTATCAAGGCTTTCAGCCATTATTTTAAGCGGAGCTATGCTATGCTCTTCGATAGCTTTTCCGGCATTTGCCGAAGGCACTCAGCAATCGTCTGATGAAGCTAAAAGACCTTCGCTGTTTTTGGAAAAAGAGGAAGCTGAGCTTTCAAAAGATGAAACCGTTTATGTTTTTACTGAAGCCGACGGCAAGGTAAACAATATAATCGTTAGCGACCGCTTGAAAAATTTTGCCGGTGCTGATAAAATAGCCGACAAATCAGAGCTTTCAAACATTGAAAACGTAAAAGGCGACGAAAGCTTTTCAAAAGACGGCGGCAATCTGAGCTGGAACGCCGCCGGAAAGGATATCTATTATCGCGGCAGCACCAAAAAGGCTTTGCCGGTAGATATGAAAATCAGCTATACGCTTGACGGCAAAAGCGTTTCTGCATCTGAAATCGTTGGCAAAAGCGGAAAGCTTATCATCCGCTTCGACTATAAAAATACCACTAACATCCCTTTTGCGGCCGCTACCGTTATGATTTTAGACGGAGAGATTTTTGAACACGTAACAGTTGAAAACGGCAGAGAGATGAGCGATGGCAGCCGAACAGCGGTTATAGGCGTTTCGTTCCCCAATCTTAAGGATATTCTTGGAGTCGACCCCGAAAAGCTCAGGCTTTCGGAATATGTTGAGATAAGTGCAGACGTAAAAAACTTTGAAATGACTAACACCTTTACAATTATAACGAGCGAGCCTTTTTCCAATCTGAACACAGAGGCTTTTGGCACTGCAGACAGTTTAAGCGATTCGATTAGCCAGCTTGAAAGCGGTATGAACGAGCTTATAAACGGCTCGTCTGAGCTTGCAGGCGGTTTGGATGAGCTTTTGGATAAGTCGGGCGAGCTTGTAAGCGGTGTTGAAAAGCTTTATACCGGTTCGTCGAGCTTAAAAGACGGCGCCAGCCAGCTTTGCAGCGGAGCAGGGGAGCTGTCAAAAGGAGCGGGCGAGCTTGAAAAGGGTCTTGAAGCTCTTGACAAAAACAGCGATGTACTCGCGGCTGGCTCAAAGCAGGTGTTTGAAAGCCTTTTGGAGGCGGCAGACGTCCAGCTTGCATCGTCGGGAGCAGAGCTTCCTAAGCTTACAGTTGAAAACTACTCTCAGGTTTTAGAAGGA
>CALDFS010000258.1 GCA_937942105.1 uncultured Ruminococcus sp.
GATATGCGGTTTACTCCAGCCCTGCGGTAGGCGGCAAGCTTATTGTAATCAGTGCTTGATGGGTTTGCTTCGACGGTTATTTCACTGTTCGGCAAGAGAATGAAGCTATCCCTAACGGCAGAAAGTATGCCATCCATCTCCTCGGAAGACAGCAGCGATGGCGTTCCGCCGCCGAAGTATACCGTGTCGACAGGGATATCTTTGCCCTTATACGCGCGGATATTTCTTATCAGGGATGAAACATACTGCCGTTTCAGCTCTTCATTATATTCCACCGAATAGAAGGCGCAATATGGGCATTTTCTTATGCAAAACGGGATGTGGATATAAATTCCTGCCAAGCTGAGCACTTCCTTTCGGCAGCGGTATCCCAAAAATCATACAGACAGTATAGCACATTTTTAATTACTTATCAAGGCAATTTTTGTATTGACTGCCGCCGCAAGCCAAGCTATAATAATTACAGCATTGTGTGAAGGGAGTGACGGCGATGGATGATATGCGCATCCTGCTGAAAAAATACTTTGGCTCGGACGGATTCAGACCCGGGCAGGAGGAAGCTATAAACGCGATATTATCCGGGCGGGATGTTTTTGCCGTAATGCCGACCGGTTCCGGAAAATCGCTCTGTTACCAGCTTCCGGCGCTGAGGATGGACGGGCTTACCTTGGTAATATCCCCGCTGATATCTCTTATGAAGAATCAGGTAGAGGCGCTGAACGCAAAGGGAATTCCGGCGGCTTACATGAACAGCTCGCTGAGCTATTACGATATGCAGACTGTCAGGAACGGCGTAAAAAACAGGCTCTACAGGCTTTTATACGTATCGCCAGAGCGGCTTTCGGACAAGGGATTTATCCGGCTTGCCAAAATCGCGGATATATCGGTTGTAGCCGTTGACGAAGCGCACTGCATTTCACAGTGGGGTCATGATTTCCGACCGGCATATTTAAAAATTGCGGAATTTATTGACGCTCTTCCCCGCCGCCCCGTTGTGGGGGCTTTCACCGCCACGGCTGCAAAGCGAGTCAGAAAAGACATTATAAAGCTTCTTCGGCTTGATTCCCCGAAGATAATTTCCACAGGGTGCGACCGCCCTAACCTTTATTTCAGCGTTATAAAATGCGAAAACAAGTACCACGAGCTTGCAAGGCTTATTAAGGGGCTGAGCGGCGAATCCGGAATCATATACTGCCAGACTCGGAACAGCGTTGAATCGGTATTTGAAAGGCTGAATGCGCGCGGGTATTCAGTATGCAAATATCACGCCGGAATGAGTGAGAGCGAGCGCCGCAGGAATCAGAACGAATTCATAAGCGGAAAATCCGCGATAATGGCGGCAACCTGCGCCTTTGGAATGGGCATAGACAAGCCTGATATATCCTTTATTATACATATGTCAATGCCGAGTAACCTTGAATCATACTATCAAGAGGTAGGGCGAGCCGGGCGGGATGGACGCAGGGCGGTATGCATACTGCTTTATTCCCCACGCGACCCCGAGCTTGTTAACTGGATGATAGAAAACACCGGCACCCGGGGTGAGCTTTCCGCGCGGGAGCTTAAAAGAGAAAAGCGACTTAAACAAAAGCGGCTTTCAAGCATGAAGGCTTACTGCGAAACGCACTCCTGCCTAAGGGCGTATATCCTTAGGTATTTCGGTGAAAGACCGCGCAGAAGATGCCGCGCCTGCTCCAACTGCAAGCCCGATGGAGTGATTTTGGGTAAGCATGATAAAAACTAATCCTCCCTGCACTGTGCAGAGAGGATTTTTATTGGGATTGTTCAAAACCTTTTATCAGAAGGATCTATGCCATTTGTTTATTTTACTCTTTTTTGCCGATGTCAGCCAACGTCTTAGCCCCCAACCCAATAGACACAATTCCAATAAATATAGCTGCAAGTATCGGCATTTTAACGTCCATCACTGCAATGATGATTTCCGCTATTCCTATTAATATCAATAAAATAGGCAGTATTTTCTTCATGTTCTGTCACCTATCCCTTTTCTTCTTACCCGATACGATTATAACGGCAAGTGCGGCGACTGAAACGCACACAAGCACTGCGCCCACTGTCAGCATGGTTTTCTTCTGAGTATCGCCCTGCGCACCGTTTATGGTTTCGGGAGCGAAAACAACGTAATCATCGGGAAGGATATCTCCGATTTCACCGGCTTCGGTCGGATCTTCCGGCGGAAGCTCAGGGATATTGTCAGGGTCGTCCGGCTCGGGGTCAGGGTCGGGATTCGTCGGCGGAGGAGGAGAAGGAAGCTTGTTCAGCTCCATTTTCGGGGTGGCGTTTATATCATATATATACTTGCCGTTGAATTCCATCGGGATGGATACCATGAACGGGTTCATGGGGTAATAGCCGTTGATCTGACCTGCCTGTATTACAATGTAAAGCCCGGGGGTAAGGTCGGAAAAGCGGATGCTTCCGCCGGCTACAGCGGCATAGGTATCACATTTATAGCTATTGTCGCGGATGTAATTGTAAACCGTGCGAACCAGATCTCTTGACTTGATGTTTGAAAAATCGAAGCCCTTGTCGAACCTTTCAACCGGCTTGAAGCTGCCGCCGCTCTGAGCGACATCTGCAACCTTATAAAGATACAGCCATCCGCCAGAAAGCGCCGCCCCGGTCTGAGGGTCGCGCAGGTCTATTGTTATCGAGCTTTTTTGGGTCAAATCCACGCTTTCTGCAAATACAGGCAGACTTGTAAGCATACAAACTGCTAATGCCAGCATTGTACAGATTATTCTTTTTATCTTATTCATTTCCGTTTCCGCCTTTCATTTATAATAAACTTACTTATCCGCTCTTTTTCCCCTTACCAACAGGCGATGTGAATTTATGCCATAAGGAGTGCAGGTTACAAGAGTACAGTAATCCTCGCCTTCCTTTATGATAAGCTCCTGCGTTTCGTTGGGCAGCACGGTCAATATCTGATCCACCTCATAGGTGATTGTCTGATCTAAAACGCTGAGCGAAAACCTGTCGCCTATTTCAAGGGTATCTATATCCGTAAAAAGCTTAGCGCTTGGCAGACCGCTGTGCCCAGAAATTACACAGTGAGTGCTTTCCCCTCCGACCGGAAGCGAGCTTCCCTCGAAATGACCCGCTCCGATTTTAAGGACCTCATCGCTTGTGCCGTGATATATAGGAAGATAGCAGTTGATTTTAGGGATATCTATATATCCCATAACGCCGCTTCCGTCTAAATTCAGCTGGGAATTATACTCCTCCCTGTCCTCATCGGTCATTTTAAACGGCTGACCGTAGCTTATTACGCGGTTATATGTGTGCGCGGCTTCCAGACACGCCTGCTTTTCAGCATCGCCCAAAGCATCTACCTCACTGGAATAGCCGTTTATAATATTCGACTGACTGCGTGTATTCAGCCAGTTGCTTACCGTGGGATAAAGTATAAGCCCAAGACCGGTCAGAAACACTATCACAAATATCGGGACAAGAATTTTATTAAGCTTACTCAT
>CALDFS010000259.1 GCA_937942105.1 uncultured Ruminococcus sp.
CCTCTAAAGCATTATAATCCCTGCCGGCAGTCGCTCCGCCGTATCCGGCATAATGCTTTACGCAGGCGGCTACCTTGCCTTCCTCGCCGCAGCTGTCCCCCTGAAAGCCCTTAACTGCGCTTTCGGCGAACCGCGAGTTAAGATAAACGTCCTCGCCGGTGCCCTCCATCACTCTGCCCCAGCGGCTGTCGCGGCAGAGGTCTGCCATAGGCGCGAAGGTTGCGTGAAGACCTGCGGCGGAGCATTCGCGCGCGGCGGCGCAGCTTATCTTTTCGGTAAGCTCGGGATTAAAGCTTGCTCCCTGCGCAATCGGCACCGGAAAAACGGTGCGGAAGCCGTGAATAACATCCGCCATGAATATCGCTGGAATATGGTGGGGCTGGTGTGCGATAAAGCCGTCCTGAATTTTTTTAAGATGCTCAAACCCGCACTCGCCCAGTATACTTCCCACCTTGTACTGGCGGCTGTTTCTAATGTCAAACTCCTGCTCCGGACCGGTAAGCGCCGTATGCTCGCCGTAGAAGCCGCCGTGAAGCTGGCAAAGTTGGTCTATCTTTTCGTCTAAGGTCATGTCGGCTAAAAGCTCCAAAAGCTGATTTTCGGTCATATGCAAATCTTCCTTTCAATGATATATCAATATATTCGCCGGCTGCCATCGCCCGCATTTTTGATGCCCTTATTAAAAATCAGTATAACATCAGCGGGGATAGTTGTCAATAGCCGCGGGCGCGGCGGCAGGCAAAGAAAAAGCCGCCGGAAAGGCTTGAAGCGTTTAATCAAGCTCTGTCAGGCGGCTGCTATCAGTCTTTGAAAATAATTATATAGGTTTCGCCCTCGGCGGCTGTGAAGCTTATTCTGTCCTTGCCGTCCTTGGAAATCTTTACTGCTCTGCCCTGCGAATCGACTACAGTCGCAGAAGCGATACCGCTATATGAAACGGTTAAGCTTTCAAGCGCGGAGTGGGCTGTAAGCTCCGCCTGAACAAGTCTTGCATTGCTCCATTTCATCGAAACGTCAACATTTCCCCTTGCACGCAGACCTGATACCGAGCCGTTTGCCCAGATATCGGGCAGTGCGGGAAGCAGATCAACGCTGCCGCCCTGGCTTTGAAGAAGCATTTCGGTCATCCCTGCGGTCGCGCCGAAGTTGCCGTCTATCTGGAACGGCGGGTGAGTGTCGAACAGGTTCTGATAGGTGGATTCCTTTAATATCTGATTCACCATGACCCCGGCGTGGTTGCCGTCGCGCAGTCTTGCCCAGAAGTTTATCTTCCATGCCTTGCTCCAGCCGGTTCCGCCGTCACCCCTGATGTTCAGAACCTTTTTCATCGATTCTACAATCTTATCGTCTTCCCTGCTTCTTCCGGCAACAACAAGCGTTCCCGGATGAACGGAGAACAGATGGTTCACATGGCGATGACCGTAGTCGCCGGTGATGTCCATAACAGTTTCATCCTTCCACTCCAGATACTCGCCGTTAAGACCTATTTCCGGGAGCCACAGCTTATCCTTTGCCGCCTTGATTTCATCAATCTCGCCGCCGGATATGCCCAAAACATCTGCCGCTTTAAGGGTGAAGTCAAAAAGCTCCCATATGATTTCCTGATCGCAGGAGGCACCCAAGGTATATGGACCATGCTCGGGCGAATAGGAAGGGCTTGAAACAAGCGATCCGTCGCGGGCGTCCGTAACAAGATTATCCACCCAGAAAAGGGATGCCTGCAAAATAGTATCGAAGTTTTCTTTTAAGTAATCCTTATCCAGTGTGAAGGCGTATATTTCCCATATGTCCTGGCACATCCATGCGGCGCCTGCCGGAAAGTAGAACGCGCTGGAAACCGCCGGAGCGGTGTTTCCCCAGATGTTGTTTTCGTGATACGTCGTCCAGCCGCGCACAGGCTCGCCATCTTCGGTGCAGTGGTAAAGCCCGGCTGTTATCTTTCCACGCTCAACAAGGCTGTTGATGTAATTCACTATCGGCATATGGCACTCGGTTAGGTTTGTTGTTTCGGCAAGCCAGTAATTCATCTGTATGTTTATGTTTGCGTGATAGTCGGAATCCCACGGCGGAGTAAGACCGTCCGCCCATATGCCCTGCAAATTTGCTGGCAGAGAGCCCTCTCTTGAAGACGCGATAAGCAGATATCTTCCGAACTGATAATAAAGTGCTTCAAAATACCTCTGCTCCTCCGGAGTGAGGATATCGTATTTATATCCTGTGAGCAGGGAAGATGTTGTTTTTAAAGGAAGCTTATCAGTGCCGATATTAAGCTTTACCCTTGAATAAAGGCTGTGATAATCCTCCATATGTGCGCTTTTAAGCTCCTCATAGCTCTTTTTCGAGACTGCTTCGATACGTTCAAGGCAGGTATCGAGCGGGATATCATCATTGAAATAATCGAAGCTGTCATCCATGCACTGCTGATAGTTTGTTCCGGCTGTGAAGAGTATCAAAACCTCGCTTGCGCCGGAAACGCTGATTCCCGAAGAGGTGGCTTCCACCGTGCCATCGGATATTACCTTAGCCGCGCCTGCAAATTCAAGATGCTCTATATTTTCCTTGTGGTCGGAAGGTCTTCCCGAAAACAGGATCATATCGTTCTTATATTCGGTTTTGGCTTTCTGCTGGGGTGACGTGAAGCGGATAAGCTGACTTATTGCACCCGCAGTGTCGCAGGTTATCCTTATCGCCATGAAGTTATCAGGGCTGCTTACAAAATACTCCCGATTATAGCTTATACCGTTCTTTTTGTATTCTACTGTTGCTATTGAATCATCTATATTCAAGGTTCTTTTATAGTCAGATGTTCCGGCTTCAGCGCCTGAATATCCCTCCAATGAGATTTCCGATAGTTGTGTTCCCCATCCGCCCTCGTTGGCCTCGATAACCAGCTTATAGGCGCGGCAGGGTGCAGGATTCTGAATATCAAAATCAAGGGCTTGAAGCCTTTCGGTGAAGTCAACGACGCTTCGCTCATCCAGAAGCACCCAGTCCCCGCCCGACTTGCCATAGAGCTTAAAGCTTGATGGGTCGCGTTCAAAATCATCATCTCCGCTGGTAAGTGAATACCGTCTTACTGTCTTTTCCTCGTTGTATTCAAATTCGATTTCAACCGGAAAGACGGTGGATGAATCCCAGAAGGAAAATATAAATGTAAACCAG
>CALDFS010000260.1 GCA_937942105.1 uncultured Ruminococcus sp.
CACTCTTTCATCCCTATTTGTGCTGACGCTTTGCGGCAGAATGGAGATTATTATGTTCAAAAAGTTTACCAAATCGCTTGCCATTATTGTGGTAGTGGTTGTAATGTCTATCTCTTGTATGTCTGTGACAGTAAGTGCGACTACTGCAACCAAAAGATGGAACACAAACAGTCCCTGGGGCATCATAGTTAATAACGGTATTTTTACATCCGGAGGCTCTGTTACAAGCCTGACGCCAGGAGTGGATACCGGAATAACTTTTGAGTGTACAAACTATAACAATGGTGGCAGTGTAGGAGCCTATGCTTATGCTCAGATTCAAAACGAAACACTTCGTGCACCATATGCACAGGGTGCGATCCTTGATCATGTAGGTGCGAAGTCTACAGACCTTTTTAATGACGATTGGTACGCATTAAACGGCTACATGGGCGCTGTGTCCTATACAGTTAAGGGATGCGGTTTCGGAAATGCTACTTCCGGACATATTACAGGATACGCTTACTGATTACCGAAGCCAGGCGTAAAAACGGTAAGCCAATATAGGCCTAAGCCTATATTGGCTTACCGGCATGACAATTTTTCAACGCCGGCAATTGTAAGGAGGCTCTAATGAAAATATTAAAATTGACCATCTCGTTACTCTTGGCATGTCTGCTTTTATGCTCCTGTGCGGAAGTCCCCAAGAATCTCAAAAATCCGTATGCCAAGCTGCCGCAAGAGGACACTCAGGTTAATAATCCAATAGTCACGAACAGCAGTACCGACGACAATGCCGCTATTGCTGAAACTAACCTTGTCGAGCGGGGAAGCCTTAACAATATTCGCAGTCAGCTTTCATCTGACCTTCAAAGGTCCTACAAAAACATCGCTGTCACAAGAGCAAGGGTGAGCGAAGCTCAAGCAATGCCTGCTTATGATATAAATATCGGAATAAATCCGGATTTTGATTTTTATAGGCTTATAGAACGCCTATACAGCGACAGATATGACTGCTCTGACGAGCGTTACTATACACACAAACGCGCAGGTCAGCTCCGTGATGAAAACGATAAATATCCTCCTCACGTCGAACCTATATATTACGAAGAGGACGATATTGTCATCGGCATGAATATGCATGTGCTTGACATTGATAGCTTTGAGCCAAACGCAGATGAGGGATATTTCGCCGGTAAAGACATAACCCTGTCGTCGTTTATGTACTCTATCGGTTCGATTTGGGGTTCGCAGTCCGGCGGAGGCGGCGGAGGCGAAGGAACCTTTCAAGATTGGTATATATATTCAAACTATGATATTTACAAGCAATATGATTTATACTTTGAAGCACCGCCGGAAGACGAAGCATATACGATGGTTGACGGCGAGGAGTGGAACGCTTGTGAGTCTATAAGGTTTGTGGAGGATTTTTGGGCGGAATATATTGCACCGTCAGACCCCGATAATTATACCTACAGCGTTAAAACCCTGTACATCATGGCACTTGACGATGATAAATACGGTTATCTTTTTTCTCTTCAAAGGCAGGACGAATACGGCAATTATTTAGATGCTGACCGATCAGATTTTTTCTATTCTGCCGGTCAGGACCCGGACAGTGTTGTGGGTAGAGGTGAACCGTTTGTATATCCGAATGGCGATTTTGCGTATTGTGCTCAAAAAGAAGTGTTCAATACTTATAATAAATGCTTTTCCTTCAGCTGTGAAAATGCGCAGGATCAAGGTGAAGACCTTTTAACACTTGGAGGCGCTATGAATATACTGTCTCAAACATTGTCCTCTAATGCCTCGCTAACCCTCACCGCAGAGCTTAATTATGTTGTAGTGTGTAGAGGCTATCCGTATATTCAGGAGTGGGAATACCCTGTGTTTTACGACCAATATTGCCTTTCAACCTGCGATTTTGAGCTTCGCCCAATGTGGTGCTTCCGTAAGATCGGTCAAACCTATTTGCTCGATAACGATTTCTTGGTATCGAGGTACTTTGTCGATGCGATCACGGGAGAGGTAAGCGTTATAACAGGCGGATACTACAAAAAACCGACCTGAAAAATCAGGTGATACAGCTATGAAAAACAAAACTATTTTTCAGTATTCATTCGGCTTTGCCGTTGCTGCAATCATTCTAACGGCAGTATTATTTTTGTCTAATACATATAAGATTTATCCTACAAAAATCCCGTCAAAGACTATCTTCGAGCATATGCTTTACAGCGACAGTGCGATTTTTCTTAAGGAATCCTCCTACTATTCCTCTGCGATGGTCAGCCGCTCGACTCACATCTGGACAGCCGTTTTCCTGCCCATGCTGACCTCTATACCCTATCTTCTCATCTTCGCAAGCGAGATGAAGGGCAACTATCGCCTGAAAATCGCACGTATAGGCAGCTTCAACAGGTACTGGAACAAGGTGTTCTTTAGGTCGGGGCTTTTGGGCGCGGGGTGCGTAACTGCGGGGTACACTGTCTTCTCAATAGTAGTATTTTCATACTTCCCGCATATGTCGGAATATCCTGCAGAAGCGGCTAATCCCGTTGATACATATGCTCAGATGGCAGTGCGCAGACCTCTTAATGGCATACTCAACAGGCTTTTTAACAATACCGAAAGCGAGCTTTTATACTGGATTCCTACAGCGGTGAACGTGTTTGTTTATTCGTTTTTAGTGGCGGTTATGTGTCTTATGCTATATCTTCTCATCATGAACAGGTACAAGGCAATCGGTATGCCCATGATAGTTTTCTATCTTGCAGAGCAGTTTTCAACCCGCAAGACGCTTGAAAAGTTTAATCCGAAATACAACATATTAAGCCCAAGATCTCTTTTAATCAATGCCGAATATACATTCTCTGTTTTTAAAGTAAATGGCTTTTGGTATATTGTATTCTTCGCACTTGCAGCGGCGATAATGTATCTTGCAGGGCGGGCACTATTCAGAAAGCGGGTGATGAATTGAGGCTGTTCTTAGGAATCATCAAATCAGAGTACATAAAGTGGATTAAGAGCGACAAGCAGCTTATGACCGCATTTTCGATGATTTTTCTATACATGTACTCGCTTGAAATCATCAACAAATACGCCCTTGAAATGGGCGAGCCGATAAACATTTTCGAGCCGCTGGCAATCTTTTTGAGCAACTTCTATATCATACCGATACTGGTTCTGACCTTTGCCGTGCTGATGATTGACTTCCCGGACATCTCCGCAAATTCAACCTTCATGCTGATTCGTGCAGGCAGGACACGCTGGTACAGTGGGCAGGTGACATTTGTATATACAGCGGCACTTTCGTTTATAGGGATATTCTTTATATATACGGCGATAATCACACAAAGCAACGCATTTGTCGCGGATGTATGGAGCAATGCAGAGCGGCTTATTAACGGCGTTAGCTATGGTCAGTTCCGCTCTCAGAACCCGATGGCATTTCTTGATTTGTCGATAATAAATAACTACACAGTTTCTGCGGCGACGGTCTATGGCGTTGTTTTGATGGTTCTTCATCTTGCGCTGTCCTCTCAGCTTCAAATGGTGCTGTCATTAAGATTCAACAAGATGATAGGTTTGCTCGGAAACGCTGCACTGTTGGCTTTAGGCATGGTATCTTGGTGGGCAGACAGCTCTGTTAAGTGGCTCTTCCCTCTTGCCCATGCGACGGTGGTTTATCACTATGATGAGCTTTTCAACAAGGTGAATTTCCCGATTTGGGGGTCGTTTATCTACCTTGCGGCGGCAAATGTCGCACTGTACTTTGCGGGAAGATATGTCATCAAGCGCAAAATGCTCACGCTACTGGACAACTCAAATTAGGAGGGGCTTATGATTACAGTTAAAGATGTAAGTCTTAAAATAAAGAAAGACATGATACTTAAAGATATCAACGCTGAGTTTTCGGACGGCAAAATCCACGGCATAATCGGCAGAAACGGCTCAGGCAAAACCATGCTGATGAAATGCATATGCGGATTCATCAAGCCCACCGAAGGCGAAATAACAGTCGCCGGAAAGAAAATAGGCACGGACTGTGACTTTCCTGAGAGCATCGGAGTTATCATCGAAACGCCGGAGTTTATCCCCTACTACAGCGGATTCAAGAATTTAAAGCTCCTTGCAGACATCAGACACAAAATTACCGAGGATGACATCCGCCGCAGCATGGAGCTTGTCGGGCTTGACCCGAAGCTGAAAAAGTCTGTAAAGAAGTATTCCTTGGGTATGCGCCAAAGGCTTGGACTCGCACAAGCAGTTATGGAAAACCCCGACCTTCTGATTCTTGACGAGCCGATGAATGGGCTTGACAAGGACGGCGTCGGGGATATGCGGAGGTATCTGCTGAATCTCAAAGAGCAAGGCAAGACCATACTTATCGCTTCGCACTCGGCTGAGGATATTGATGTGCTTTGCGATACGGTTGTCGAGATGGATAAGGGACATATGGAGAGGATCAGGTGAGGAAAAATAAAAAATACAAAACACAAGCCGACTTATCTTATGTCATAGTAGATAAGCCGGCTTGCTTTAGGTGGTTGTATAGTACTAGAGCCTGTTCACATTAAAATTGCATCCAAAATCAAAGCAAAAGTAATAACATCTAAAAACAACATCAAGTTTGCCATAACAGTAAAAACTTTTCTAAAGCGTTTAATGCGGCAAAATAATCTTTCAATTCCGGAAATTGTTAAGAGTTATTTCAAGCTCTATACAGTCACCAAAATTTATTTTTCCCAAATTATCGACTCGGTTTTGCATCACATATTGCAACGATCCGCCGCTTGTGATATAATACTTACTATATCAATACAGAATAAAATCCATCAATCAAGTATAGGACAAAAGACTTTATATACTGTATAATGATATCATGTAAATGCTAAAGCATGAGGGCGGCAGACAGCAAATTCATGTGGCTTGCAGCGTATGCCGCGATGTTTATTACTGAAAGGAATGACAGCATATGAAGCCGATTTGGATAGGTACACTAAACAAAAACGATGCAAACAACACCCTTCCGCCGGAGCTGTTCAGAAAGGTTTTCGGCATCCGCGAGGGGCTTACAGCTGCTAAGCTCACAGTCTCCGCTATGGGGATATACCGCGCGCAAATCAACGGCGAAAACGTCTCTGAAAACCGCTTTGCACCGGGATATACCCACTACGAAAGCTATGTTCAGAGCAGGGATTATGACGTTGCGCACCTTCTTTCAGTTGGCTGCAACACCATCGATATAACCGTCGCCAACGGTTGGTGGCTGGGCACTCTGGGCAACAGAAACAACCGCTATGGCGACCACCGGGGACTGATAGCAAGCCTTAGGCTTACCTACTCCGACGGCTCGCACGAAGAAATCTGCACCGACGAGAGCTGGCTATACACCTGCGATTCGCCGGAGCGCTTCTCTGATTTTTACTGCGGCGAAACTATAGACCTTACCCGCGAAGATGAGAATGGCTGGAAGTTCCATCCTGCCGTTCCGCTGAGCGGCAAGCTGCCTAAGATTATTCCTCAGCTTGGCACAGACGTAACGGTTGACTGCTGCCTTACTCCCGTATCGCAGAACGGAGATATCTATGATTTTGGTCAGAACCACGCCGGGGTAATCCACCTCAGCGTTCGGGCAAAGCCGGGAACGGTGATAACCATCCGTCATGCGGAGCTATTGGGGCTTGACGGCGGGCTGTTCACCGAAAACCTTCGCACCGCAAAACAGACCCTCACCCTTATCTGCAAGAACGGCATAAGTGATTTTGTACCTCAGTTCACCTACATGGGATTCAGATATATTGAAATAAAGTCGTCTGCGCCGATAAATATACTCTGTCTTGAAAGCCTTGTGCTTACCTCAGACTGCCCCGAAACCGGAAGCTTCAGCTGCTCAAATGACAAAATCAACAGGCTTCAGCAGAACATTCAGTGGAGTCAACGGGCAAATTTTATGGATATCCCCACCGACTGCCCTCAGCGAGATGAACGTATGGGCTGGACGGGCGATATAGCAGTCTTCGCGCAGACTGCCGCATTTAACCGCGATATCTTGGCATTCATGCGAAAGTGGCTTTATGACCTTGCACTTTACCAGAACCCGAACGGCTC
>CALDFS010000261.1 GCA_937942105.1 uncultured Ruminococcus sp.
GAACTCCTCGGAAACGCCGGTATACAGCAAGCGCCGGGTGCTCTACGGGCTGAATCTGGCCAAAAAAACCAGGCGGCCCAACATCATCCTCTGCGAGGGCAATCTGGACGTTATATCTCTTCATCAGGCGGGTTTCACCGAGGCTGTTGCCACCTGTGGAACAGCTATCACGCCGGAGCATGCAAGGCTGATGTCGCAGTACTGCGATGAGGTCTACATATGCTATGATGCCGATGCGGCCGGTCAGAAGGCCACCGCAAACGCTATTAACATTCTTTCCGCCGCCGGGCTTAAATCAAGCGTTGTAAGAATATCAGGAAACGGCATTAAGGATGTTGACGATTACATAAATAAGCTCGGACCGGATCATTTCAAGGTGCTTTTGGAAGGCTCCGAAGGCGCTATACCATATGAGCTTGCAAAATGCCGCGAGGGGCTGGACGTTGAAAACGACGTTGGCAAGGTGGAATATCTTAAACGCGCAGTCGCCGTACTTGCAAAAATCGAAAGCAAGCTGGAGCGCGAGGTGTATATCTCACGCGTGGCGAGCGATGTCGGGATCGCTAAGGATGTAGTCGCGGCGGAGGTTTCGGCGTATCTTAAAAAAGAGAGCCGCGCGGCAAGGAATAAGGAATGGAAACGAATAGAATCCGGGCGCGCCGAGCGGGACGATATCAACCCGGAAGCCGCAAAATTTCCGAGGCTTGCCAAAGCCGAGGAGGGCATTATCGCCTATATCCTTGACCACCCCGACGGTGCAAATGATGTATTTTCAAAGCTTCCGGCAGATAAGTTTGTAACCTCTTTTCATAAAAAAGTGTATGAAATACTTAAAAACAGCGCAGATTTTGAGCTTGGAAGCGGATTAAGTGTATTCAGCGGTGAATTATCACCCGAAGAAATGGGCAGAATATCAGGTATTCTCGCGAAGTCGCGGGAAATCGCAGTATATGCGGAAACTCTTGGCGATTATATTGATTTGCTGTTGAAGCATTCGGAGGACAAGCCATCCGCCGCAGAAATGTCGGACGAGGAGTTTTTGGAATTTACCAGAAATCTCAGTCAGGAAAAGAAATAATCGGTATCACAAGCCAATCAAACTTTATTAGTACTTTACATAATTATTGGAGGAAAACTATGAGCGAGAAAAAGAACACAATCGACAGCCTTATTGAAGTTGGCAAGCAGACAGGTAAGCTTACAACAAAGGCAATAACCGACGCTTTGGAGGACTCAGATTACGATGTTGAGCAGATAGACCGCTTTTATGAGCAGTGCTCTGCAAACGGCATTGAGATAATCGACAACATTGTGCCGGACACAGACTCGTTTGACGATTTGGAGGATCTTTCCGAAGCAGCTATCGACGGCATGGGAGATGTTGAAGACGACTACGACTCATCACTTACCGATAGTATCGCCATCGACGACCCGGTTAAAATCTATCTTAAAGAGATAGGCAGAGTTCCCCTGCTCACCCCTGATGAGGAAATTGAGCTTGCACAGCGTATGCAGAAGGGCGATTCCGCAGCTAAAAAGCGTCTGGCAGAGGCAAATCTGCGGCTTGTAGTTTCCATTGCAAAGCGCTAAGGCGGCAGGGGCATGAGCTTTTTG
>CALDFS010000262.1 GCA_937942105.1 uncultured Ruminococcus sp.
AGCGGCGAAACCGCTCCTGCGCCGCGTTTACAGTGGCAGGGTACCCACTGTAAACGCTTCGCAGAGACCTCCGCCCGCACTCGGTGGGGTTCCCCGACAAACTGCGATAGAACAGCAATCTATAGGGGCGCGCCGATGGTGAACGCACAAGCTGCCGTCCCCCAATCCAGCTTCAAAAAGCAGCGCAGAGCGGAGTACGGCGAAGCCGCGACACGGCGGCGAAGACGCTCTTAAAATCTGTCGCGAAGCGACTCATCATCGCGCCGTCAGGCGTGTATCACTACGAGCGTAGCGAGTGCATCACAAGCGAAGCGACATCACTTATCACTTGCGGCAGCACTGCCGCACCTCCTACGCCGCCATATCCCCGCTGACTCCCCCTGCTTCCATCATATTCTCAATAAATATCCCATAGCCGCGCGTCGGGTCGCTAACGAATACGTGCGTCACCGCCCCAACCAGCTTTCCGTCCTGAATTATCGGGCTTCCGCTCATTCCCTGAACTATTCCGCCGGTGGCTTCAAGAAGCCGCGGGTCGGTCACCTTTATCACAATGTTCTTGGTCTTGCAGGCTGATCTGATGGTCAGCTTTTCGATTTCTATGTCGAACTCCTGCGGCTTGTTGCCGGATATCGTTGTCAGAATCTTCGCGGGCCCCTGCTTCACCTCCGACTTGAAAGCTATCGGTATCGCGTCGGCGCGGCTGGAATAGGTCATTCTGCCAAAAACCCCCTGCTCGCAGTTGACTATTATGCTGCCCGACGCCAGCCCGGAAACAAACGTGCCGAAAAGCTCCCCGGGGCAGCCCCGCTCCCCCTTTTCATATCCGGTGATGGTAACGTCCACTATCTCGCCCGAGCCTAAGGGAAGGGTTTTCATGGTGTCGCAGTCTGATATAGGGTGACCCAAGGCGCCGTAGCAGCCGGTTTCCGGGTCGGTAAAGGTAAGCATACCAACGCCGGCGGAGCTGTCGCGTATCCATAGCCCGCCCTTGTATGCACATTCCTTTTCGGAGTATATCGGGGTAAGAACGGTTGTGAAGATTCTTCCATCGCGAGAGACTTCAAGGGTGATGTCCCGCCCGTTGGAGTCTTCGATTATCCCGCTGAGCTGGGTCGAGGAATGAAGCCGAACGCCGTCCGCCGAGATGATGTTGTCCCCCTCGGCAAGCCTTGCCTTTACTGCGGGGCACTCGCCCTCGGCAACATCCTGCACCTTTACCACCATAACGCCGTCGGTTAATAGCTTTATGCCGACAGGGCTTCCGCCGGGTATAAGGCATTTAGCCTCACTGCGGGAAATTTTGGCGTCCTTTATCGGGATTATCCCCCAAAGCTTCAGCTCACCGTCAACTCCCTCATCGGCACTGTCGCCGGCAGAGCCGTTTCCTTCGCTGTAGGCTTCGATTGCCTTCTGCTTGGGAGCAAGCTCAACGTCAAACAGGCACATAAGCGAGGTGAGCGACCCTCCTGAAATGTAATAATGCTCGGGGAGCACTGCATCGTAATAGCCAACTATGCCCATAACTGCGGTCATCAGCGATATAAACGCTGCCGCCGCGCATTTTATTAGCCTTTTCATATCATATCAAAAATCCTTTCAAAAAGTTTTGTAAGTAGTTTGAGCAGTGCGGCGGGAAATAACCGCGCCGAGTGATAAGCATTATTTTCATTGTCAGTATTGGCAAAAGACGATGACAGCACTAATTTCAGTCTGAAGCGATGCCAGAAATCGGCGCAGACCGCTGTAGGATGGGTTTCGCGGCGATTCGATGACTATGCATGATTACAGCCATGCATAGTCCGGACACATTTTTAACG
>CALDFS010000263.1 GCA_937942105.1 uncultured Ruminococcus sp.
TGCCACTGCTTTAAGCTGTGTTAATACCGGTATTTTATTCGCCATTCTCTGCACCTCGATTCAATGCTTTATACTTCGCTTTATACTTCATAGCATCAGGCGAACACCGCATTAATCATCTCGGTTACTTCCGCGTCAGTAGCGATAATCATGCCATCAAGCTTGGTCTTATCCGCAGACGACATCAGACCGTTGGCGGAAGCTGTTGCAGGGCTGTAAGTGGTGTTAGTAGGCACAACCCAAGTACCATCTCCGCGAAGGAACGAAGTCTGCTTACCAGCGGCAGGAGCGGGAACAAGACCCATAGCACCAGCCGCACTCGCTGTAGCGGCTTTCATTGCAGAATAGGTGGTGTTAGTTGAGGGTATACCTAAAGCTGTAATGTCAGCCTTAGCAACGGCTGTAACCGCACTAACGTGTCCCGTAGCGTCAACGGTTATCTTGTAAAGTCCCGAGGACTTAGCTGTATAAGCTGGGTGAGTGTAGTTATTTGCGTTAGCGGCGATTCCTGCCAGCTTGTTCTTTTCAGCAGTGGTGTAATCGTTCGTAGATAGCCCCTTGCCGCTTACCTTTTGTACATAATTGGAAAGGTCAACTGTTGTATCATCCAACAGAACCACCTCAGTACCAACCTTTGCGTAAATATCATAGTGACCAGTGCTGGAGTTCATCACGAGATAAAGGATGTTTTCCTGAGCAGTAGAAGCCGTAGGAACAGTATCTACTTTCTTAAAAGAAGCGTGTCCAGTCTTTGATATTGCCGTGCTTATAGCGGTATTAACCTGTGTGCTTGTTTGGAAGCCAGAGTCGTTTGTAATCTCAGAAACCTTTGTCGGAACCTTGATATTGACTGTCTTGGATGTTACCGTCTGAGCAGCGCCATTTACGCTTATCTTTTCGATGACGTTGGGCTGCCCGCCAGCATTTTCGAGTGTCGTAACCTTTGCCTTAACTTCATTGACCTCGGTCTTGGTTGCGTAGTCGGTCTTAACCTTTTCTGCAAGTGCCTTAAGTGCTGCAAGTCTCGTAAGTTTTGTTTCATCGTATGCCATAATTTTTCCTCCTAAATTTGTTTTGTATATGCGAAAGAGGTGCTACACTTTATTGCGTAAACACCTCATTAAGCATTTCGTCTATTTCTTTTTTTGTGGCTATCACCGAATCACCATCAGCGGGGATATAATTTTCCGCAAAAACGTCTGTCATCATTTCAGATACGTCATGTTTAGATGCAATCATGGTATCATCAAGTTCAGAGTAAACTGAAACCGTTCCGTCCGGCTTGCATTCCAAACCGTCTCCGAGCTTTATACCACCTAAAGTATCTGATGTAGCTACCGGCAGCACATAGTTAGTTCCATCGCATCCAGAAGCACTGGGAACGAGAAAAGCGGCGGTAAGTGCTATCGGTTCTGTTGGAACTAATTCAGTCCAGAAAACTATTCCTCCGTCAAAGGTTTCTGCTGTTGGACATAGTCCTGATTTACGTGCTGTGAGTACGCTTGACGTATTTACAGTTACACATGGGTAGTAAATACTACGTATATCCTTGTCGGTCAGCCTTAAAGTAAAGCAGCATCCAGAAACTTCTTCACAGTTTTCCCAGCTTTCTACCGGCAAAGTCAAGTCTTTAATCAAAGCTGTACATCCACCGGTGTCTTTTTCAATGATTAGGTCTATAGGCATCTGATACAATGCTTGTTTTCCATCTTCATTGCTTTGAATTCCAAGGAGGCAAGCATTTTCATCTATTTTTTTTGCAATTGGTTTTTTTGTTACATCGACTGTTTTAATCATTTGTTATCACCTACCTTATTGCAATATATCTGTAAGACAAGCCTTTTCGATTGGTATATACCATCATTGTTGTCGAAACGCCAACACTATCATCGTTATATCCGACAGCAAAGCCATTCTGCGTGACGGACAGCACGGTGTATTCTTTGCCATTGTATGATGTCTTTATCGGACCACCCCTTAGCGCTAATCCACCATAGTATACGCATGGGAACTCCACAGCCGTTCGGTATTTTGCCGATGTTCTGCCATGTGAGTCAAAAAGTAATACTGCCCTTGGATAAAACCCGAGTGGTATTTCTCTGTAGGCTTGATTATTACCAGCGTACTCACCGACTACTTAAGGCTGTTTGATATCAGTTCTGATAAAGATTCAAGAGATGTAACTCCAGTACCGCCAAACTTGACCGGCAGAGTACCGAATACAGGGCTTCCTGATTTCTCAGAGTAAAGCGCACCAACTCCGAGCAAAGACTCGCAAGCTTCCTCTCCATTGGCTTTAAGCAGTCCTCCGGCTTTTGGATTTGATACGCCTGTGCCGCCGCGCTGTGGCTTGAGCGTGCCGGAATTGATTTCAGTTGTACTATGCGTATGCGACTTTTTGGCAGCTTCGATTTGTTCTGCTGTTACGCTGTGCGGATTCTCCTTGTCATTCAAGTGAGTTAAAAGTCTGGCAATAGCAAGTTTGATTTTACCGAATATAGTGCTCAGCTTTTCACTTGATTGGATATTTTCAAGCTTCTTTGCCTCCTCAAAAGTCGGAGCTTGGTCATCGGTAGACACGTTTGGAACATTGCCAAGACCAAGCTGCTCTTTTGTGACTTGATGTGGATTGTTCTTATCATTGATGTGTTTATCAAAGTCTGACTTTGTGACGTAAACTAGCGAGCTATTTATTGCTGCTGTTACGTTTTCTGCACTTCCAATAAAAACAAGAGCGTCAAATTGCATTTCAAAAACTCTGCTTGAACTGCCTGGCACGTAGTCTGCTAAGCTTTCATCCTCACTGCCGAGCGCATAAAGTATTTCTTCATTTTCTTTTTCGGGGTTGTCAGCGTAGATTCCAATCTCGGTAATTCTGAATCCGTCTGATAGGGAAGTGTTAGTAAAGGTTGTTGTAAGAGTAACGTAGGATTTGTTTGTAGTTATTGACGTTATCTCTGATGTTATAAGCGGATTGGTGAGCGCTACAGCGTTCTCAATATCTTGCTTTGGACCATTGCCAAACTGAATTTTTGTGAAGTTAATACGTTCACCGACTAATGCCCTAAGTAAGAGACTTTTACCAGCATCGGTTAGTTTTGGTGTCAATTCTATTCCTCCTCACTCAAAATACTGTGGTTACTGATGATAAGTGCAAAATCGTTTTCATCAGTAAGTATGGTGTTATTCTCATCCGCAAGAGCTTCCATTGCTTCTGCTGGCCATGCGTCGGTGATTATTGTCTGTTTGACGGAAGTTCGAAAAGCGATACCAATGTAATGTGGTATTTTTGCGGGATTTATAGCGTATGTTATACCGTCCAATCGTGATCTAAGACTTTTATAAAAGTCGATTAGTTGTAGAACGCGGTCATGCTTGGCAGAATCTATAACAGCGTCGTTCACGTGTATTATCAGCCTAAACCAGTAAGGCTTTCCGCCGTATTCCCACCACTCCTGAACGGTAGTATCAGGATAAATTGCTGATATAGCTGTTTCAACAGCGCTTTTAGTACCGAGACGTTTATGTACAATAAAACTGTTTTTTAGCGTTCGGCGTTTTTCTTCGAGGCTGTATCCATAGTCCCACCAATCGACCTTGAAATCATATGCCAGTATGTCAAGCAGGTCTTCCGGCAAAGAGTCAATAGCGGCATATATGTATAGCTTGTCTATTTCTTTAATTCTCTGTTCAAGATATTCTGCCGTCAGTTCGGCAAGTGATACCATGGCCGCATCGTTTTTTAAGGAATCAGGAAAAGAGGAAAGCATACTTTCGTATGTCACATTCTTACTCATCTTCATTTCCTCCGCTTACGACACTTATATTTCTCAGCTTTGCTATTTGAGGAATCGTGTTGTCCTTTCCATCCCGCAACTTCATAAATTGAGGGCTTATTAATTCAATACGTTTAACGCCGGTATTCATTATTAATCCGTATAGCTCGGAAGGATTAATGTCCCTTCCGATTTTTGAACATTGCCATTCTATATATTTCTCAACAGCCGTATTTACCGAATCTTCGATTTCTTTGTAGCTGTATGCACTGTTTAGCGGCACATAATATTTCAAGTCAATATCGTAAGATATCGTTTCAACGTCCTTCACAGATACCTTGTCTGTAAGAGGTCTTACAATATCTTCGCTACAGGCTTCAAGTATGGCAGACTTGATTTCTTCGCCGGCAATCTCTCCACTGCCAACAACTGCATAGATATTGACTTCACCCGGTGCTGGGGTGTTAACGACGACATCAGTTATTTCACTGGAGGCTTTTCTCGCGTAGTACGCATATGCGCCTTTTGCACCGGCACAGCTGTATGCGTCCATAGAAGCGCGCATATTGTTGTAATACTCCTCGTCAGAAGCTTCCTCGGTGCCGCCGACGCTCAAATCGATGTTTTCACAGCTGACAAGATAAGGTATGCTGTCAACATCAATTAATTTATTTATTTGTCCTGCGGCATATCCATTGCCTATGGTACCGACTGTTTCACATATGGCTGCAACATCAACGCTTGTGTTTCCAATCTGGATATACGTATCATGCACAGTACACCAAACCAGATTACTGCTGCGGTCTGTAATCCTCGTCCCAGCTGGGATAAGTATGGCTGTTTCAAGCGGCTGGACTATTGTAAATCTGATAGTGCATTTAGCGGCCTGTGCCAGAGGACGATGTGAGTCATAAAATAGCTCACCGAGGGCGTCAAGGTTCTTACCTTCTGCTCTGCTCGGAATATTTTGATTGCCGACATAGTTTGTGATAACTCTTTCCTGTATTATTACAGACGCTACCCATGCGATAAACAGTCGTTCAGGGTCTGCTGGCTGTAGGGTATGCTTGGTTATTTCTTCATATTTGGAAATCAGCCCAGATAGTATTCCAGCACTTTCAGTGCTTACAAACTTATATAATTCGTTTCGCAGGCTCATGTTTTTATATCCACCTCCACTATAGCAGTTACCTTGCCGTTGATGGCTTGGTTGTGTTCAAACGATACTGATATAAGTTTGGCTCTCGGTTCAAATCTTTCTATACCTTCCTTGATTTCCTTAGTCATAATCGCTTCGTACTGCGGAATTGGCTTATCAATAAATTTTCCGGGAAGTCCGAATTCTCTGTACATCGGTACCGTTCCTTGCCGAGTAGATAAAATCAAGGAAATGTTCTGAAATACAGATGAAACGAGTTCGTTTTCGCATATAGTATAATTCGGCGCAGTATCAGTCCGAAATGTATATCGCATTGCTTTCACTCCTTGATATATTCTGTTAGCGTAAGGGACACATCCATATCGGTGACGTTTCCAAACTTATCGTAGTAATTGTAAGTTGCTTTGCATTTGCTCACAACCCATTTGTATGAGCCGTATATTTCGTCCCCTATTACCAGAGAAACAGCAGTTCCATTAGTCTGGTACTCAGCGATTTTTGAATATACATACGTCGGATCGGCCCCAAGATACATTGAAATTTTAATAGACATTGATATACTTTCAGGCTCAGAACCGGTAAATTCAAGAAGTCCTGTTCTTAAATGAACACTATGCGTTTGAAACGTTGCAGATTTACTTCTGGAGAATTTATTTATAGTCATTATTGTTCTTGATGATACCTCGAAAACAACATCTCCAAGTGTGCCTATTATCACTATAACGCCCCCAATACATATCCAGTAGGAGAGAAGCCGGAATCAAAAATGCAAAGAACTTTGTCGTTGATATCAGGAAACCATGGCGATATGATTATGTCATGCTGGTGTTCCTCAAATGAGCCATCGCCGCTTCCGCCACCTTTAAGTTCAGTTTGCTGTATTGCTCCTTTGGATGGAATGAATGGTGGATTTTTGATTACTCTCATCCAATCAGAAACGATATTGACATCCTCAAAAAGAACGCGGACAAGGCGGTTAGAAGGGTCTTGAGCTGTAACCTTACCGATTCGTAATCTTTCTTCTTCCATGTATATCCTCCTAATATCCGAGTATCTCGTTAACTCTTGCCTGAACCTCTTCATAGCTGTATCCGGCTTCCGTAAGCCTGCGCCGGCGTTCAGAACCGTTGCCCCAGTTTCCTCGTATAACTTCTCTGGCAATATCGTCAATATTTTTACCGTCCTTGTTTGAAGATGAATTATCTTTATCAAGGTCGGCCGCAAGAGCTACACGAAGAGTTATATCCGTAGTATAGCCGGATTTGCTGACTTGGTGTTTTGCCTGCTTAATAACATATTTACCGTCAAAAGCACCCCATTTTTTAAGCTCGACCACACATCCCGCAAGCAGAGAAGTGTCGCCGGGAAAAGTAAATGTAGCGGTTTTTTCGTATTTGTTATGCAAGCGGAGCATTTTTTCGGCCAGCAAGCGCGCTTGTTCTGTTGAAGCAACTGTCTGCTTGATTTCAAGACATTGATTGTCCTTGTTGTCCTTATCGTAATCGTCGATATATGCCGTAGCTTGTATGATGGTTCCGTCGTTTTTAACGCAGCTTACTCGACAACTTGCGTATCTGTCGTTTGAGGCGGTTGAAAGTTTATACTTTATATAGCCGCCTTCTGTGCCGCGTTCTATTGTACGTACAGATTTCTTTTTCTCATATTCCGCCTGGTCGAAAATAATAATGATATTGTTAGAGACCTTTAAGGAACAGCCGTTGTCGTGACACAGCTTTTTAAGAAATTCAATGTCGCTGGTTCTGTATTGCTCAACACGCTTATATAACGGGTCTGCTTCGCTGAGATACATACAGGTCATTCCGTTGCGTTCAGCTATCTCATTAGCAATGCCGGAAAGAAAATACGATTCCCACGATTTACTCTTTTTCATCTGTCGTATCGTGCTTGAATAGGGCAGGGAAGTGGCTTTTATGTTGATTACGTTAGGAGGCCCTGAGGCAGAAATCTGGTCAAGCGAGAACTGTCCGCACTCCAAAATATCATCTTTGCCGTCACTGTTCCAATTCTGACGAATAATTACCGCCTGGATTTTCATTCCCTTTGAGGTCTTTTGGCCGTTGGAATCACTTTCGGATAATTTGCCATCCTCAAGAGCCTTAAGATAAGACGCTTTTACATATGCGTTTTTATCATCATAAGTGATATTGGCCCATCCGCCGGATATGG
>CALDFS010000264.1 GCA_937942105.1 uncultured Ruminococcus sp.
GACTTAACGGCAAGAGCGGTAACTGTCATTCCCCGCCTTTTTATTACGTCAAGCGCCTGAACTCCGATAGAGCCGGTCGAGCCGAGAACAGTGATATTCACGCATTTACACCTTCTTTAAAACAATGTTGCGAAAATACTTACAACGCTAAGTACAGCCGCCATAAACGGAGCGACAAACACCATACTGTCGAACCTGTCAAGCGCTCCGCCGTGACCGGGCATTATCTTTCCAAAGTCCTTTATACCGCATTGGCGCTTCATCAGCGAGGCTGTCAAATCGCCTATCGTGCCCAAAACAGCATTGATAACTCCGAGAACGGCTAAAAGTACATAATTAACTACAAGACCGTTGCCGAGCACAGACAGTATATATCCCACGAGCATCATAAGCAAAGCGTTTGAAATTATTCCGCCAATCAGCCCCTCAACCGTTTTCTTAGGGCTTATTTCCGGGCAGAGCTTATGCTTGCCCAAAAGCGTTCCAACGAAGTAAGCGCCGGTATCGGCAAGCCACGCTCCGCAGAAGGTCACAACAAGGTTTTCAAGACCCATCGCTTGATCAGAGGCTTCTATCATAGATATTGAGGCAGCCATGCCTGCAATCATAACGGTATAGCCGCATAATGTTGTAAACCTGCCTATTTCAAGGGTTTTATGCTCACACAAAAGTATTGAAATCGATATGCATATATATGCAAGTACACACAAAATATATATTCCGAAATTTGACTTATAGTCCAAAAATCTTGGCATAATCGCAAGAGCAGCTGTGATTATAACGCTGATGGCGAGGAATGCAGCCCTTTTCCTCTCATTATACGCTCCGAAAAGCTCATAAACCATGAGCGAGCCTATCAGAGCAAAGGCTATGTTAAATATAATAGTATTATGTACACACAGCACCGCAATAAGCAGAACAATTGCAACTGCGGCTGAAATAATTCTTGTTTTCATCAATAAATCCTTTTTATCAGGTATTTTTTACTCCGCCAAATCTTCTATCGCGGGAGGAGTATTCCTTTATCGCTGCCAAAACAGACTTTTCGTTGAAATCTGGCCAGAGCGTATCGCAGAAGTAAAACTCTGCATACGAAATCTGCCACAGTAAAAAATTGGATATCCGCATTTCCCCGCCAGTTCTGACAAGAAGGTCTACATTAGGAACATCCTTAGTATCCAAAAATGATTGGAAGAAGTCAGGGGTTACATCCTCAGGCATGACATATCCTTCCCCTGCAAGCTCGCATATCCTTCCTGCCGCGCGGCATATCTCGTCGTATCCGCCGTAGTTTATGGCTATAATAACCGTCATACCGGTCTTTTCGGCGGACTGCTGCTCGTAATATGCCATCTTATCCTGAAGCTCGGATGAAAGCTTTGTTCTGTCACCAATAAAGCGAAGCCTTATGTTATCGCCGACGTACTTGGTAAGGCTGTCGAGCTGTTCATTAAAAATCCGCATAAGCTCAGAGACTTCATCATCCGGGCGGCTCCAATTCTCGGTCGAGAAAGCGTAAAAGGTTGCATATTCGACGCCAAGACGCTCAAGACTTCTGATTACGGTATGAAGAGCCTTAACGCCCTCCCTATGACCGTAGGTTCGCGGCATCATTCGCTTTTTTGCCCATCTGCCATTGCCATCCATAATAAACGCAACGTGGCGGGGTATCTTCAGGTTTTCTTCCGGCATTATAGTAGCTTCCTCCGTGAAAGTATTATGAACAGCCCCGCATTTTGCAGAGCTGTTCCAAATGAATACAGATCAAATCGAAAGGATTTCCTTTTCCTTTACGGAAACTGCACTGTCTACCGATTCAACATACTTATCTGTTAGCTTCTGAATGTCCTTATCGAACTGCTTAACATCATCCTCAGTAAGCTCGCCATCCTTCTTCATTGCCTTAATCTTGTCGTTAGCATCCCTTCTGATAGAGCGAACCGCAACCTTTGACTCCTCGCCCATCTTTTTGATTTCCTTGCAAAGCTCCTTACGTCTTTCCTCGGTAAGCTGAGGGAAAGCAAGTCTGATAACAGAGCCGTCATTAGCGGGGTTTATTCCCAAATCGCTTGCCTGAATAGCCTTTTCAATGGATTTAAGGCTGGATTTATCCCACGGCTGAATAACCAGCACTCTTGCATCCTGAACGGAGACAGCCGCCATCTGATTTATAGGGGTGGGAGTTCCGTAATAGTCGACCTGAATTCTGTCCAAAACTGCGGGGTTAGCTCTGCCTGCTCTTATAGCGGCGAAATCCGAGCCGAGAACCTTTAAGGTCTTCTCCATTTTCTCCTTGGCGGTATTAAGTACTTCCTTCATAAATATGCCTTCCTTTCAAAATATATTATTTTACTTTACAAGAGTTCCGACATTTTCGCCCATGCATGCGTCATAAATATTATCAGGTCTTGCAAGATTGAAAACTATTATCGGAATGTTATTGTCCTTGCACATAGCGGCAGAGGTACTGTCCATAACCGCAAGATTCTTGACCAAAACCTCATCGAGCGACAAGGTATCGAACTTAACGGCATCAGGGTACTTGTGGGGATCCTTATCGTAAACACCGTCTACCATGGTTGCCTTTAACATAACGTCAGCTTCAATCTCAGCCGCTCTTAAGGAAGAAGCAGTATCGGTTGAGAAGAACGGGCTTCCGGTTCCACAGCCGAATATGACTATTCTGCCCTTTTCAAGATGCCTTACCGCCCTGTTTCTGATATACGGCTCAGCTATCTGGCGCATTTCTATCGCCGTCTGAACTCTTACCTCCGCTCCGAGAGCTTCGAGTGAATCAGCGACTGCAAGCGCATTCATTGAGGTTGCCAGCATTCCTATATGGTCTGCGCGGGTTCTATCCATAGCTCCGCTCGACCGTCCCCTCCAAAAGTTGCCGCCTCCAACTACGATTGCCACCTGAACGCCCGCATCGTAGCACTTTTTAATGCTGCGGCAGATGTTGTTGATAGTATCGAAATCAAGACCCGTCTTTTTATCGCCCGCAAGGGCCTCACCGCTTAGTTTCAGAAGAATCCGCTTATACTTAGGCTCCATAAATTTATAACCTTTCCTTTCATCGTACAATATCGCGCCGCCATCCGGCGCAAGCCCGGAATATTTTGTGCCAAGAGATAAAGCTGTATGCTGTATTCAATTATATTATCATTATATATTGTAACCTAAAAGCGCACGATTGTAAATAGTTTTTTCTCCATTTTTCCATAAAAAACTTTAAAACTATTACTCAAAGCCATGAGGTCTTCCCATTAAATCGCCTATAGCCGATTTGGGAGATTTACCCTCGAATAAAATCCTGTTGATTTCCTCAGTTATGGGCATGTTGACGTCATATTTCTTAGCAAGCTTCAAAGCCGCCGACGCGCATGCATAGCCCTCAACCGTTCCGACCCTTAAAACTGCCTCCTGCGGGGAAACGCCCTGACCTATAAGTATTCCGGCGCGGAAATTGCGCGAATGCATACTGGTGCAGGTCACTATCAGGTCGCCGACTCCGGCAAGACCAGAGAAAGTATCCGCCTTTCCGCCCATCGCGATGCCAAGGCGGGTGATTTCGCTTAATCCCCTTGTCATCAGCGCGGCGCGGGTATTATCTCCCAGTCCAAGACCTTCAATAACTCCGCAGCAGAGTGCAATTACATTTTTAATAGCTCCGCCGATTTCACAGCCTATAACATCGCTGTTGACATAAAGCCTTAACACATTGTCAGAAAACGTCTTCTGAATAAGCTTTGCGGCTTCTGTATCCTCGGAAGCGGCTACAACCGCTGTGGGGATTCCCCTGCCAAGCTCTTCGGCATGGGAAGGTCCCGTCAGCACGGCAACGGTATTATCGGGGAACACTTCCTTTATAACCTCGCTCATGCGCTTCAAGCTGCCATCCTCAAGACCTTTTGAAGATGAA
This sequence comes from uncultured Ruminococcus sp., assembly GCA_937942105.1. Taxonomy (GTDB): domain Bacteria; phylum Bacillota; class Clostridia; order Oscillospirales; family Ruminococcaceae; genus Faeciplasma. The sequence goes on from CALDFS010000264.1 coordinate 3,923, forward strand.
ACCATGATCGAATTCTTGCTGACATAAGGCTTGGCCTGATTGCAGACCTCCCTTACAAACTTGACCGGAATGCCTACAAGAACTATATCCTTATCCCCGGCGCAGGAAATATCAGTTGTCAGCT
>CALDFS010000265.1 GCA_937942105.1 uncultured Ruminococcus sp.
ACCATACTTTTTATTTTTTACTCTTATATGGGTCATATCTATTGACAACGCAGAACTAAACTCAAAAAATTTCAAAAACCACTTGCATTTTAAACGGCGGTATGATATAATATTTGCACGTGGCTGTAAAGCCTTAAATGTGAATCCATAGTACTACTGTCTGAACTGAGGATGATGGGCTACTATTCGGATATAAACGCAATAAAACACATTATCAGTTCAAAAGGAGGTAGAAAGTAATATGGCAAAGGAAGGAATCCATCCTAAGTACGAGGAAACAACCATCACCTGCGCTTGCGGAAATGTTATTCACACCAGATCCACAAAGCAGAATATCAAGGTTGAAATCTGCTCAAAGTGCCATCCGTTCTTCACCGGTAAGCAGAAGTTAGTTGACACCGGCGGACGTGTTGATCGCTTCAACAAGCGCTATGGCATGAACAAGAAATAAGAATCATAGAGGAATCCGCATAAAAGCTCGGGTTCCTCTGATTTTTTTGCGAGGTGACAGAGGTGTACAAAACCGTCAGGGAAGAAGCATATGACAGCTTTATCGTTGAAAAATCCGAGTTCATAGGGCGGATCATGCCTGTAAAGACCGAGGAGGAAGCGATAGCCTTTATAGATAAGGTGCGCTCGGAAACCCGCAAAGCCCGCCATAACTGCTATGCCTATGTTCTGAGCGAGGGCAGCATAACCAGATATTCCGACGATTCAGAGCCTCAGGGAACGGCAGGTCTTCCGATTTTAGACGTCATTGTCAAAAACGGAATGAGCGACGTGTGCATAGTCGTTACCCGATACTTCGGCGGGATATTGTTGGGCAAGGGCGGTCTTACCCGCGCTTATTCAAACGGCGCATCCATAGCAGTCTCCGCCGCGAAAGTAATGGAGATGTACTCCGCATATGAAGTAACCGCCGTCTGCGATTATTCCTTTTATGACAGGATAAGCTATGCCCTGCCGGATTTTGAAGTCAAAATCACCGGAACGGACTATTCCGACAAGGTAAGCATAAGATTTGCGATTAAAAAAGAGCTGTTCCCTGCCCTCGAACGCAAGCTGATGGATTTGACGAACGGCGGAGTATCTGTTGAAAAATCAGACGAAATTCTGTTTGATTTTGCTTGATAAATTGTGCATACATACAAATCTCACGATTTTTTTAGCAAAAAAAAGAGGGGATTTGTTTTTTATTTCGTATATATAATCAGAACGTAAAATAAAAGGGGGTTTTGCCATGGGCAGTCTTGCAAGAGAGTATACAGAGGAATCGGAGCATAAAATGCTTTCGCGATTCGCCTGCTTTGCGGATGAAACCAAAGGGCGCGAACACGAAGAGGAAAAGTGCCCTTTGAGAACGGATTTTCAGCGCGACAGAGACAGGATTATTCACTGCAACGCATTCTCCCGCCTGAAGCAGAAAACTCAGGTTTTCTTAAACCCCACAGGCGACCATTACAGGACCCGCCTTACGCATACCCTTGAAGTGAGCCAGATAGCACGCACCATATCCCGCGCACTGCGCTTGAACGAAGACCTGACCGAAGCCATAGCGTTGGGTCATGATTTGGGTCATACCCCTTTTGGGCATGCCGGCGAATCGGTCCTCAACGAAATATCCCCGAACGGCTTTAAGCACTACCGCCAGAGCGTGCGTGTGGTTGATTACATAGAAAAGGACGGCAGGGGCTTGAACCTCACCCACGAAGTGCGCGACGGCATATTAAAGCATACCGACGAGGTTGCCGAAACAAAAGAAGGCTTTATAGTCCGCTGTGCTGACGTTATCGCGTTTATAAATCACGATATTGAAGACGCTATCCGCGCGGGAATCATCAAGGCCGAGGATTTGCCCAAGAATGCTGTTAAGGTGCTGGGAACCACAAAATCCCAAAGAATCACCACGCTGGTAACATCCCTGGTGAAAAACGGCGCGGAAAATATACACTATGACCCCGAAATTGAAGCCGCAAAGGAAGAGCTTAAAGAGTTCATGTTCCGAAACGTCTACAAAAACCCAAAGTGCAAGTCAGAGGAATCAAAGGCAAAAATAATGATAGAAAAGCTATATCGGCATTTTCTTGAAAACACCGAAAAGCTCCCGGCTGACTACCTTGCCTTGGCGGACAGATTCGACAAGCCCACCGCAGTGTGCGACTATGTTGCCGGCATGACTGATAAATACTGCACCGATTTGTTTATAAATCTATACGTTCCAAAGGGATGGAGCATATACTGAGCGCAGAGGAACAGCGCTTTACCCAAGGGGGTGAAAAAATTGCGGCTGTCTGCTGATTTTATTGATAGAATAAAGGATTCAAACCGCATTGAGGATATAATGCGGCAGTATGTTACCCTTAAGCGCAGCGGGCATTGCTATAAATGCCTGTGTCCGTTCCATTCCGAGCGCACGCCTTCCTGCACGGTGTATCCCGACAATGGCAGCTTCTACTGCTTCGGCTGCGGCGCCGGAGGGGACGTTATAACCTTCACGATGAAGATTGAAAATCTTGATTATGTTGAGGCAGTAAAGCATCTGGCAGAAAAGGCGGGCATCCCCCTGCCGGAGGACGGTTTGCGTGACCGCGCCGCCGAAAGCAAAAAGCGAATCTTAGAGATGAACCGCGAGGCTGCAAAGTTCTTCTATCAGAACCTTAAAACCCCTGACGGCAGAGAGGGACTGGACTATCTGATCAACACCCGCCGCCTGCGGCCTGATACGATAAAAAGCTTCGGCTTAGGCGTTGCGCCCAACCGCTGGACAAGCCTTACCAACCATATGCTTTCCTTGGGATATACCCAGCAGGAGCTTATAGCTGCATCTTTGATAACCGAAAAGAACGGCAGATGCTTTGACTTCTTTGTGAACCGAGTGATTTTCCCGATATTCGACCTTCGCGGAAACGTGGTCGCGTTTTCGGGGCGAACCTTGGAAAAGGATTTCAAGGGAATGAAGTACCTTAACTCCCGCGGGACGGCGGTATACGAAAAATCGCGAACGCTGTTCGCCTTGAATTTTGCCAAGAACACCTCGGTAAAATCAAAA
>CALDFS010000266.1 GCA_937942105.1 uncultured Ruminococcus sp.
TTGCATAATCAAGAAGTTTTTCGTTGAAGCTGTTTATATCCGCATTGGATATCGGGCTTTCCTTGGACTGCTCCTTGGCGGCTGTTACCGGCGGAACGGAAACTATAAATATCCTTGAATCGGTGCAGGCGGCTTTTACTTTGTTGGCAAAGGCTATGTAATCTGTGTACATGTCTGTTACGCTCATCCACGCAGCGCCGTTTGAGCCGAGCATTATATAGACGTTTTCAAACGACTTTTTTTCAAGAGCCTCCAGCACCGTCATGCTGCCGAACTGCGTTTCGACCTTCTGAACATCTGCGTTGGAAACGTTTATGCTCATTGAAGCGTAAACGCTCGTTGCGGGGACCACCTCGTAGGATGACATACCGTAAGGAATAAAGTCGCCTATGAACACGCAGCTGTCAAAATAGGACTTGTCCGCGGCTTCGGATTCTGCAACCGGGTTGATTATTTCGCCGTTGGCGGAGGGCTGAGCGTCTGCCTCGTTGCTCTGCTTGTCCTCCTCATCATGTGTATTGAAGGACAATGCCGGCAGGGTTATATTTCTGTCCTCAGACAGAACCTCCTCTAACGTTGTTGTCTTCATATATTTTAAAAACATAAAGCCGAAGATAAGCACAGCCACAAAGAAAACAAGGCTGAAATGATATCTTACTTTTTTATGCTTACCTTTTCTATATTCGCTCATGGTTTTATCCCTTTCTTAACATATTCTTCGGGTTATGAATATATTATATAGGATAATCATTAAAGTTGCAAGTGTTTCGCAAAATTTTAATTATTCATCTTGTGATTTTGATTTGGGCTTGAAATATTCCTTGAAATGAGCTATAATATATATTATTTTGTATGTCAAAGTTCATCTTCCCAATTAAAATGCTTGACCGGAGGTATATATATGTGCGGCTTTGTTGGATTTACAAATAATATACAGAACGCTGACGTTGTTTTAGAGCGCATGAAAGACGCTATAAAGCATCGCGGACCGGATTCAGAGGGGTCTTATATAGACGAAAGCGTTGCCCTTGGCTTTAGGCGGCTTTCCATTATCGACCTTTCAATGGGCTCACAGCCGCTTTATAACGAGGATAGGTCCATAGTCCTTGTTTTTAACGGCGAGATATACAACTATCAGCCCCTGCGTGAACAGTTGATAAAGTGCGGTCACGTATTCTCTACCAATACCGACTCCGAGGTGCTTATTCACGGCTATGAGCAGTGGGGCAAGGAGCTTTTGAACAGGCTCAGAGGAATGTTTGCCTTTATTATCTGGGATAAAAACAAGGGCGAAATCTTCGGCGCGCGCGATTTCTTTGGAATAAAGCCTTTGTATTATGCCCAGATGAGCGGAGTTTTCATGTTCGGCTCAGAGATTAAAAGCTTTTTGCATCACCCTGCCTTTAATAAGGTACTAAACGAGGAAGCCTTGGAGAACTATTTGACCTTCCAGTACTCGCCCTGCGTTGAAACATTCTTCAAGGGTGTTTACAAGCTTCCGCCGGCACATTATTTCATATACAAAAACGGTGTATTGAAGACCGAGCGCTACTGGAGCATTGACTTTAACGCCGATGAAAAGCCGGATCTTGACCAGTGGGTCAACATGATATCCGATACCTTCAAGAATTCAGTGGAAGCTCACAAAATTGCAGATGTTGAGGTCGGCAGCTTCTTATCGAGCGGAGTGGATTCAAGCTATGTTGCGGCTGTTGCAAACGTTGACAAGACCTTTACTGTTGGCTTCGGCGAGGATGAAAGATACAACGAAATCGGCTATGCAAAGGAATTTTCTAAATATATCGGCAAGGAAAACATTTCTAAGGTGATATCGGCAGAGGAATACTGGGATGAATTTCCCAAGATTCAGTATCACATGGATGAACCGCTTGCCGACCCTGCGGCGGTTGCTCTTTACTTCGTATGTAAGCTTGCTTCCGAGCAGGTAAAGGTAGTTTTAAGCGGTGAAGGCGCTGATGAGATCTTCGGCGGCTACAATATCTACAAGGAGCCGGACGATGTCGCTGTCTACAACGCCGTTCCCCGCCCCATAAGGCGCGGAATCGGCAAGCTTGCCGCTCATTTCCCGCACAAGCGCGGAGTTAACTTCCTCATCCGCCGCGGAAAGGATTTAGAGGAGCGATTTATCGGCAACGCATACATCTTCTCGGAGGACGAAAGAAAATCCATCCTTAAGATAAAGACCAACGCCCCCAAAGCAATGGATATAACCAAGCCCTTCTATGACCAAGTCAAGGACAAGGACAATGTTACCAAAATGCAGTTTTTGGACCTTAACATGTGGATGACCGGCGATATCCTTCTTAAAGCTGACAAAATGAGCATGGCAAATTCGTTGGAGCTTCGTGTGCCCTTCCTTGACAAGGAAGTTATGGCACTGGCAGAGCGTATTCCAAAGCGCTACAGGGTAACCAAGGAAAACACTAAATACGCTATGCGCATGGCGGCTCACCGTGCATGTCCCCCTCAGACGGCAGATAAAAAGAAGCTCGGCTTCCCTGTTCCAATCCGCGTTTGGCTGAAGGAAGATGAGTACTACAACAAGGTTAAAGCTGAATTTGAAAGCGAGAATGCCAAGAAGTTCTTCAACACCGACAAGATTGTTTCGCTTTTGGACGACCACCGTGCCGGTAAGTACGATTATTCCCGCAAAATTTGGACGGTTTACACCTTCCTTGTTTGGTATAAGGTTTATTTTGGGTAATTTATTCTGAAAAATAAAAAATTCGTTCCTGCAAGTTAAGCAGGGGCGGATTTTTTATTTGCTATAGCTTAGATTTTCTTCAAATTGATAGTGCGTGAGCTTGTCTTTGGCTTTATCGATACACCGTTCCACATATAATCGTGCAGACCGATATCATCAGGAGTAACGGACAGGTATTCACTTTCCATTCCTTCAATTCTGATTTCGTCATCGTCAATCTCTACATATACGCTCATTGCTTGCTTGTATTGAAGCATGCCGTGCAAATACGAATACTTTTGCTTCAAAGCTTCAGAGCTTGCTATCTTTGTTCCGCCCCAAGCATAATTTGCGGAATTGACGGTGTAGTATGGCACTCCTTCAACATGGGAGCAGCTATCGCCATGGTCGTGCCCATTCATGCAGAGCAATACCTGTTTTCCTTTAAAAAGCTTCCTGATATCTGCCCTGTTATAAACCCCTCTTTTTCCGGAATCGTTTATAAGACTGTGATGTGAAAAAATGATGTATTTCATATTATCACGCAACTCATATTCCAACCATTTTATTTCTTCCTGCGGTACAATCGGATATATACAGGGGCAGTGTCTGAAATTATATTGGTAGTATGCTTCTTCCCGCCCGTCTTTACTCAAATAGCAGGTATTCATAAAAATCAGCTTGTAGCCGCCCGACACAACCGAATAGTAGGGACTTTTAATTGAGAAGAACTTTAATATATCTGCTAATTGGCAATCATCCGTTTCATGATTTCCTATGACATTGTAAAACGGCACACCCAGCGAATTGAACTTATCCAGTATCCTTTTATTTTTATCAACGGGATTGCATAAGTCTCCTAACGACACTATAAAGTCCAAATTTCTTTTTTGAGCGGATTTCAATATATCCTCTACTCGCCTGTCTCCGTCTGTAACTTCATCATAGTGCAAATCGCTGAATACAAGAAATCTAAGCATATTATTCTCCTATGTATGCAATGTTCTAACGTAAAAAGGGCGAAAGCAGAATACTTTCGCCCTCGAATATTTGCGTGTTATGCCTTTGCAAGAACAGTTTTTTCTACCTTTTTCATTTTTGTAGTCTTGCGCTGAGCCATAACCAAGCTGTAATATACGCCTTTTTTGCGCATAAGCTCGTCATGTGTACCCATTTCGGCAAGTCTTCCCTTGTCTAAAACTATAAGCTGGTCGGCATTGGAAAGGGTTGAAAGTCGGTGCGCGATTGCAATAGTCGTTCTGCCCTCGCACAGGCGGTTAAGACCCTCCTGAATCTGGCGCTCGGTCTCAGTATCGAGCGAAGCGGTAGCTTCATCAAGAATGATGATTTTAGGATTGTGCAGAATAGCTCTTGCGATTGCTATACGCTGACGTTCGCCGCCCGAAAGAGTGTGTCCCTTGTTGCCGACGCGGGTATTGTAGCCGTCCGGCAGCTTGGTAATAAACTCGTGAGCGTGGGCGATTTTTGCGGCCTCTACTATCTCCTCAAATGTAGCGTCCGGCTTGGCGTAGGATATATTATCCAGAATGCTTCCGTCAAACAGATATGTTTCCTGCAAAACAACGCCGACCTGCGAACGCAGGCTTTCCTGAGATATCTTGCGGATATCAACGCCGTCAATCTTAACAGAGCCCTGTGTAACGTCGTATAGCCTTAATATAAGGTTTATCATAGTGGACTTTCCTACGCCGGAGTGACCTACTATGCCTATCATCTTGCCTTTTTCTATCTTGCAGGTGACGTCCTTAAGAACAGGGTTATATACCTTGTAGCCGAAGTAGACATGGTCGAACTCGATGTCTCCCTTGATGTCAAGGTCAACGCAATCACTTGAATCCTGAACATCGGTCTGCTCCTCGAGTATCTCAAACACCTTGGAAGCACTTACAGAAGCGTCTGCAAAGGTTCTGGGAAGCTGCATAAGCCAGCGCATCGGGGTATAAAGCATGGTTATATATGATGTGAACTGGGTCAGCTCACCCAAGGTCATGCTGCCCCACCCCGGAACGTAGTCAAGAACCATCTTAGCGCCGAAGAACAGAACAAGGTAGTTACCGAAGGTAAGAAGGAAGTCTGTTATAGGCCAGATAAGGTTCCATACAACCTCAGCATCGGAAGCCGCCTTTGCCCACTTTCCTGAGGCAATCTCATACTTCTCGATTTCGTTCTTTTCTGTACCGCAGGATTTTACTACTCTTATGCCGTTGAGAGCGTCATGCAGAAGCCTTGAATGGTTATTGGAGCATCTCCACGAACGAGAAAAGTGCATGTGGATGACGTTGTAAAGCCGCTTTACTATAACCATTACAAACGGAATCGGAATGACTGCTAAAAGTGTAAGCTTCCAGTTCATGGCAAAGGCTATTATCATTACGATTATCAGTGAGAAGATTCGTACGATAGCCTGCTTGCCGTTATCGGTTATAAAGCTTTGGAGCTTGTTAGCGTCGTTAGAGACACGGCTTATAAGCTCGCCAGCGGTCTTTTTTGAAATTGAGGTCATGCTTAGGTCAAGGGTCTTGTTAAAAACATCCTGCCTTAAATCCTGACCCAAATTCAGCGCTACATAGTAGCTCGATCTCATATTGATGAAGTTGAGTATTACGTTTATGATAACTGAACCCAACAGTGCAGCGCAAAGCAGAGCAAATCCGCTCCAGCGGATGTTTTCTATTGTTGCAGCTTCCTGAGCCGGTATAACGTAATCGTCGATCAACAGGCGGTTGACATAAGGTGTTATAACTCCTACCAGCTCGCCTAAAATAGTGCATATGATTGCGACAAGGAACACCCACTTATAAGGTGCAACGCGCTTGATAAGCTTTGAGAACACCTTTATTTTAGATGTGCAGTAGGGACATTCGGTGTAGCCGTCGAGCGGAAGATGGCACTTAGGGCACTTAGGCTCGTCAATATCGCTTTCCTCGACAAGCATACCGGTTGTAAGGTAGTGATTAAGTATTTTAGCTACCTCGGCAAAGGATATAAACTCGTCGTTGGTGAAGGCGCATATGCATTTTTCGGTGACGTCTTCATGCCGTCCGACAAGCATGGAGCAGCCGACAAGCTGTTCACAGGCGTATTCGTCGTAATCCTCAAAATTATAGGTTTCCTTTAGCTCGCCGTTTACGTAAACCTCGATTCTTTTGTCCTTGGTCACGCAGAGGTTTCCCTTGACCTTCTTTGCCTTCCCATAAAGGTTGAAGGGCAATGCGAACAGAAAATCGTCAAGGCTTTTCCCATCGGGAGCTGAAAGCTTAAGATTCATATATTAATCAGTCCTTTCGGCTATAGATATTATCTGTTCCGAACATTAAATGTAAATTTCAAGTACAGCAAGGCTCTTTTTATCAAGCTTGTTGATATCATCGCAGAAATACTTGTTTCCGTCAACATCCAGTGCGTAAAGATACTTGTCGGTGAGAAGTCTGAAATTTGAATACCAGTCGCGGATGCAGATGGTCTTTCTGCCTGCGGTCGTATCGATATCAACAAAGATAAATCCCCTTGAATTGTCCTTTATGGAATAAACCTTTGTTATTTCGGGCATAAAGTACTTATATTCAAGATATTCGTCAACAAGCTTATACTGCTCGTCGGTCAAATCCTTCATGTCCTTTATAACGCCTATTTCCTTGAATTCGCGGTCCTCATTGTCGTATGCAACGCTTATATATGTAGTCTTGGAGTAAAAAGGAATCAGCCTTGTAAGGCGGACGTTGAAATACTCCTGACCATCATATTTTAAAGATACGAATCCGGCTTTATCCCGGAAGAATTCAAGCTTTTTAGCGTCAAGCAGTTCAAGCTTATCGACCTCGAAAAGCTCTTCCTGAAGCTCTTTCTTATCCATAGTGTTTTCCTCCTTATTCCTCAATGAACTTAAGTGCGTCCGCCTGAAGCTTATAAAGCTCGAAGTATTTGCCCTTCTGACGGATTAGCTGGTCGTGCGTTCCAAGCTCCTTAAGCTCGCCGTTTTCTATGACGCAGAGCATATCTGCGTCGCGCAGGGTTGAAAGTCTGTGAGCGATTGAAATTATCGTTCTGCCGTCCTTCAAGGCGTCTATTGCCACCTGAATCTTGCGCTCGGTGCGGGTATCCATAGAAGCCGTTGCTTCGTCAAGGATGAGTATATCCGGGTCCTGAATGATAGCTCTTGCTATGGATATTCTTTGACGCTCGCCGCCCGAAAGCGATACCCCGCCTGAACCGATTTTGGTGTTGTAGCCGTCCGGCAGCTTGGTTATGAATTCATGAGCGTTTGCGGATTTTGCCGCCTCGATGACTTCATCAATGGTGGCATCCGGCTTGGCATAGCGGATATTGTCTGCAATCGTGCCGATAAACAGATAAGTCTCCTGCGAAACTATTCCTATGTTTCGCCGTAAATCCTCGGTGGCTATTTTCTTTATCGGAACTCCGTCTATTGTTATCTCACCGGAGGTAACGTCATAAAGCCTTGCCATAAGGTTTATTATAGTTGACTTTCCTGCGCCGGTACGTCCGACAATGCCGAACATCTGACCGGATTTTACCTTGAAGGAGAGATTCTTAAGAATCTGATGTCCCGCTTCGTATTCAAAGAAGACGTTCTTGAACTCTATATCGCCCTTCATGTTAGCCATTCTTACAGGGCTTATCTGCTTCTTGACGGTGTTGCCGTTTTCGTCCTTCTCCTCGGTGAATTCCGGCTCGGCCTCGCGCACGGTGGGCTTAGCATCCAGAATCTCGAACATACGCGATGCGGCGTCGATACATCTTGCCCAGCGGTCGCCTATCCACATGAAGAAATCTATAGGCTCGTAAATCATGCCGGTATAGGAAAGCAGCACCTGCAAAGCGCCGTATGTAAACACCTTTCCGCCGAACTCGTGATGGATCATTACCAAATAACAGCCTACGCAGAACAGACCGATACTGATAAGCTGATAGAAGCCCCAAAGGAACGGAACGGTTGATGTGATTCTTTCGTTGATACGGGTGTTGACCTCGTAAGCATCCCTGTTCTTCTTCTGGTAGCGGGCGATTTCCTTGCGCTCCTTGGCAAAGGACTTAACTACTCGCTGACCGTTCATAACATCGGAAAGCACTGAGTTAAGGCTGCGCATTGCAACATCCAGCTTGCGGTAAAGCTTTCTTTCAGACCTATACAGGTGATTGTCGGCAAACAGCACCGCGCAGATTATGACCATTATCGCAAGGGTAAGAATCGGGCTTATGAATATCATTATAGCGGCAACGCCGACAAGCTTTATGATATTGGCAACGCCGTAAGGCACGATATCTACAAAGAAGCCGTAAACGTTGTTGGAGTCTCTGTCAACGCGAGACATGAGCGAGCCGGTCTGCTTGCTTGTGAAGAACTGGAGCGATAGATGGCTCATTGCGGCGTAAATCTTTGTGCGGAGCTGATGTGTTACGCGCGGAACTACCTTTGCAGTTATAATTCCGGAAACAAGTCCTGTTATCTTGCTGAGGATGTTTGTAAGTATCATCAGCAAAACGACAAGAAGAACCTGACCGTAAAATTTGCCGCCCGGCTTCAGAACGTCATCATAAAGCATTTTCGAGCCGAACCACGGGGATATAACCGCCAGCACGTTTGACATAAGTATGGTGAGCATAATCAGTGCTACAGCCCACTTAAAATCGCGGAACATTCCCAAAAGCTTTGTGAATATCGAGCGTTTATCAAGGCATCTTGGGCATATTGGTCTGTTAGGATTGGGGTAAGGCTGGTGGCAGGTCGGACAGATAGTTTGCATGGAATCAAGCTGACTGTCATCGATTTCCTCATGGCGGTGGGTCTGATTCAGTCTTTCGCAGAAGCGCTCGAACTTCTCACAGTAGCCGATTGAGAATCTTGCTATCTGAATATTGTCCCTATCATGCTCGTAGCTTAAACCGAACCAGCCGAATTTCATACCGAAATCCTCAACATCGGCGTTTTCCTGCTCGTTATCCGGCTTTGGCTGCTCCTCAACCTCGCCTTCCTTGAGCATAGCTATTATGAGCCGTGCAGAATTCTGATTGCGGTCTACAAATATATTCTTTATTTTTGCGATATCATACTCTGAAAAGTCAACAACCTTATAGCTGACCATCTCGTGCACGGGCGCGGTTTTAAAGAAGCTTCTAACGACCGGAATATCGCGGGCTTTTTCCTGAAGCTTTTCCTTTCCGGAAATCTGCCTGTATTCCTCGTATCCGCTTATTACGTAAAGGGTTTCCGAGGTGAAAGTAACGTAAACATCGTAATACCTTCCCTCGCCGTCCAGATCGGCTTTAACACAGTACAAAAGCCGGTCAGTAATAACTCCACGCTTGGTAAGCTCGTTTGCAACAAGCTCCGGAAGCGCGTCAAAATACTTCATAATATCATTCCTTTCCTGATAGCTTAAAAGTCTGAACTCCTCCGCATTCAAGGCTGACCTATTAATTTCCGTTTTCTGCCGACAGCAATGCTGTAAAAAGCGCCATTATAGTATAAAATTAGTACTATACATAAAAATACCTCCGACGCTTTTTGCAGCATCAGAGGGCTGTTGGCTAACTGATTGCAGGGTGTGACGATCGCGCACTGCTGATGCTTAAAATTAACATATTCAATAAAATAGCCTTACGCATCAATCTCACTCCTTTCGTATTTTAACAAGGCGTGTTAATTATATACCCCTTTTTTAGTATTGTCAATAGGTTTTTGCATATTTTTTAACTAATTAATCACAGTTATTTACGACAAATTTTTGTATACTATTTTGTGCATATCGTCTTTTTCAAAAAAATCCGTAAAGTCAATTTGCTTTACTTAACATTTTCATGGTTGAAGTTTAACATTTTCACAACTAAAACAGACGGCAATGCCGAAAAGCACTGCCGTCTGTTTTATATTATCCGTGATACAAATTTTTAGTCTGATAAACCGGTTCGCAGGTCACGTTTATGCCGAGCTTCTTAAAGGTCTTCATATCCACAGATGAAAGTATTACGCTTGAATGAACCTCACTGCCTTTCAGCTTTTTAAGCTGGTCGAGCGCGAGCTTAGCCGTTGGATTGGTCGCCGCACAGATGCTTAAAGCCAAAAGAACCTCATCGGTATGAAGCCTTGGATTCTCATTTCCCAGATGCTCAACCTTAAGCTTCTGTATAGGCTCGATTACAACCGGTGAAATCAGCAGGATATCGTCTGCAATTCCGGCAAGCTCTTTAAGCGAGTTGAGCAGAAGCGCCGCCGAAGCGCCCAAAAGCTCACTGGTCTTTCCTGTCAGAATTTTGCCGTTTGGAAGCTCAATTGCTGCTGCGGTATCCTCGGTCAGCTCAGCTTTTTTAAGCGCAGGCTCTACTACCCTTCGCTCGTTTACGCTCAGCCCTGCCTTCTTCATAAGAAGCTCTATCTTCATTACCTCTTCCTCGCTCGCCTCGCCTTTTTTACGGCGGCAGAGGGTGGCATAGTATCTTCTGATTATTTCCTGACGGGATGCCCTACAGCAGACGTCATCATTGACAATGCAGAAGCCCGCCATATTAACGCCCATATCCGTAGGAGATTTATACGGCGACTCACCCAAAATCATGTTGAACATTGCGTTAAGAACCGGAAATACCTCGATATCGCGATTATAATTGACAGTTGCATTGCCATAGGCTTCGAGGTGATAAGGGTCTATCATGTTAATGTCGTTAAGGTCTGCCGTAGCGGCCTCGTATGCGGCGTTAACAGGGTGGTTCAAAGGAAGATTCCAGATTGGGAAGGTTTCAAACTTGGCATACCCTGCTCTTATTCCCCTCTTGTGGTCGTGATATAGCTGAGAAAGGCAGGTGGCCATCTTGCCGCTTCCTGGACCTGGAGCGGTTATAACAATAAGCTCGCGCGAGGTTTCTATGTAATCGTTCTTGCCGTAGCCTTCATCGCTTATGACCTTTGCAAGATTGGATGGATACCCCTCGATTTCGTAGTGACGGTAAACGGTTATTCCAAGAGCTTCAAGCTTTCTTTCAAATGCCTGAGCAGCCGGCTGTTCCTTATACATCGAAAGAACAACGCTTCCAACATACAGACCGTAAGCCCTGAAAGCGTCTATCAGCCTGAGCACGTCCATATCATAGGTGATGCCGATATCGCCCCTTACCTTGTTCTGCTCGATATCGCCGGAATTTATAACCACCACTATTTCTGCCTGATCCTTTAGCTGCAAAAGCATTTTTAGCTTGGAATCCGGCTGGAAGCCCGGAAGCACGCGTGAAGCATGATAATCGTCAAAAAGCTTTCCGCCGAATTCAAGATAAAGCTTGCCGCCAAACTTTCCGATACGCTCCTTGATATGCTGCGACTGTAAGGATAGATACTTCTCATTGTCAAAACCTATTTCAAACAAAGCTGATTCCCCCGAAACTCATAATTATATTTGCAAATTACAAAATATTATAGCATTTTTCTTTGAAATACGCAAGAATAAAGTAACACATAATTATCTTAACTGTTTTATTTAAAATGACTATTGCACCAAATATATTTGCATATTGATTCTATTTTTTGTTGACTAAAAGAGCTTGTTATGCTATAATATGTGGGTATTTGATGCGTCGCCTTATCAAGCGGCTGTCGTAAGTTTAAATTATCAGGAATCTACTTATAAGGAGATAGAATTGCAATTATGAACAATACAGAAAAGCAGTTTTCCGAAACCGAGGATACCAAGCTGAAGCAGTTTCTGTCCGGCAGCAGGGTCTGGGCAATGCTCGCCGCGGCTATAATAGCGGTGATAGTTTTTATTCCGACCTTTGCAGCCATTATTGGCATATATTCAAACGCTTCCAAGGCTCAGAACGTCAAGGAGCTTTCTGAGATTGACCTTGGCTCCGACCTTGACGGGCAGTATGTCACCGGAAGCGCTTACAAGTTTTTGACCAAGCTTGGCTACATTGCCGAAACCGAAGCCGCTGCTACAGATTATTATTATCTTATGTATCTCGACGCGCCGGACGGCACTCAGATTGCCACCTTGGTTCGCGCGGACAAGCGCGGAGATGCTGACATTCAGAATATTATCGACGCGTACCTCTCCTACGCCCAGAATCCTGACGATGGATATAAAGGAAACATTGTTGAAATCGAAGGAAGATTCAAGAAGCTTTCATCTCAGGAAGAAAGAATGCTTTCTCAGGCAATGTCAAAGCTGAATCTTATAAACGACCCGGTGCTTGGATATTCGTTAAGAATAGGCAAGCTTCCCGCCGGTAAGGACACTGTTCCATATTGGTTCATTGCCTTCCCGTTCGGCGTTGCTGCGATTGTGTGCGCGGTGCTGTTTGTTTACGGTCTTATTCTTGAAGACAAGCGCGCAAAAGCGAATATGAGCCCTTACCCTTACCTGAACCGCAAGAAATAATCATAAAGAGCAAAACGGCTTTACAAACGGTTTTTCGCTTGTAAAGCCGTTTTTTATCTTTACTACACCTGAGCCGCCTGCAAAACCATCGGCTGAACCTGAACTCCAGAAAGAGCAAGCTCGATCGTTCTTTCGAGCAGAGAAAAGTCTGCAACCATAGAATACGGCTTCAGAAGATAATCGTCCTGCCGATATGGCACAAAATAATAGTTTCTGAGTGCCTGAAGCGTACCCAGATTCTTTGCTGCTGCGGCAAGGGCATCATTTGTTGATACCGCTATTACTACCGGGCGCTGATTTCTTATATGGCTTTTTACAGCCATGGTAACTGGTGTGTCGTTAATTCCGTGAGCAAGCTTTGCAAGGGTGTTTGAGGTGCATGGCACTACTGCAAGGATATCAAACATCCTTTTCGGTCCTATCGGCTCTGCGCCCTCAATCGTATGAATAATCGGCTTGTGCGTGATTTCCTCTGCCTTTTTTCGGTTAGCTTCGGCAGTTCCGAAGCGTGTATCGATTAAATATGAGTTGAACGACATTATCGGAGTAATATCATATCCTCGAGATATGAGCCTTTCCATTGCATCAAAGGCAGTTTTAAATGTGCAGAAGGAGCCGGTGAAGCAATATCCTATTCTAACCTTATCCACTGCAATCACCGCCTTTTTTAAGCTTTGAAAGAACAGACTCAGCCATATATCTTCCTGCGGATTCGGGCGTGTATTTTCCCGGAAGACCTGCGCCCAGCACAACTTCCCTGTTCATAGCCTTGGCAAGAGAAAAATCTACTCCATAAGGCTTCGAGGCAAGCTCCAGTATCCAGCATTCTGGATGCATTGCTTTCAGCTCATCAACGGTCAGAACGTTATGCGGAACTGTATTTACTATAACATCAGCCTCCTCTATTGCTCTGTGGGATATGAATTCGGCGGCTTTGCAGCCCTTCAGGGTGCAGTCCAAGCGGGCAGAATGCCTTCTTGCACAGACGGTAACATCAGCTCCCATTGCTTTAAAAAGCTCAGCGCACGCTTTAGCAACCCTTCCCCATCCAAGAATGAGTATTTTGGAACCGCTTACAGCACTGTGCGACTTTCCTACTATTATCTGTGCCGCGCCTTCTGCGGTGAGAGAAGCATTTTTCAGCGTCAGATCTTCGTCTGCAAACCAGTCGAAGACTTCCCCACCGGCTGATGTTATTTCGTCCGTCTTATCCGATGGGAGCATACCGGCAAAGACTTTGGTGCCTGCTTTTACATATTTCAGCACCTCTTCAAAATCAACTGATTTTGAAACGAGCGGACAGCTTATTCTGCCATCCTTAAGCGTTACATACGGCAAAACAATTACATCCGGCTCTGCGCTGTCCGTGACTTTGGCGTCATCTTCTTTTAAATAAAGAGTATGCGTTTTTATGCCGGGCTCCAACGACAGTCTCCCGGCGCAATATATCTGGCGGGCGTCCCCGCCTAAAACAAGTATTTTCATATTGACCCTGTCCTCATCATACATAGTTATTAAGCTTCATACAACAATATATGATGATTGGGGCTAAGATGACAATGTGCATAAATGAAAAGCCGTGATTCCAGATGCAGGAAATCACGGCGTAAATATTATTCAGGCTTCGAGCCAAAGAACTGCGGCACATAGCCCTTGTCTGCAGCGGATCTTTCCTGCGAATATCCTTCGAATCCAAGAGAAGCTGCCAGATCCACCACAAAATTATACTCAAAGGTTGATATTCTGCGGTTGATTTCGTGGTGCTCACAGGCCTTGTGCATGGGAACATACTGACTCATCAGGCTCAGAACGATATCATCAGGTTCAAAATTATCTCTCAGCGCATAAAGAAGCTTTTCGGAATCGTGACGAAGCGTTGGCAGCGTTAGATGTCGGACTATAACTCCGCTTTTCATTATACCGCGGTCATCATAGCAGGGCTTTCCAACCTGAGCCTGCATATGCTTTATTGCCGCCATTGCAGTTTCAAAATATCCGTTTGCGCCGGAGTATTTCAATGCATATTCAGCGTCAAAATACTTCAGGTCAGGCAGATATATATCAATATAACCATTAAGCATATCAATTGTTTCAAGGCTTTCATATCCTCCGCAGTTGTACACAACAGGGATATTCAGGCTCGGGCGCGCAATGTCAAGCGCCATAATGATTCCAGGAAGAAACTGCGTTGGGCTGACAAGGTTAATGTTATTCGCTCCCTTATCCTGAAGCTTCAAAAATATATCCGCAAGCTCATGTTCGGTTATTTCGCAGCCTTTGTATTGCTGAGATATCTCAAAATTCTGGCAGAAACAGCATTTAAGTGTGCATCCCGAAAAGAACACAGCGCCTGAACCTTCTGTACCGGATATGCATGGCTCCTCCCACATATGAAGGTCGGCGCGGGCTATTCTTATTTTATCTGACTGACGGCAGAAGCCGACAGCTTTGGTTCTGTCAACTCCGCATCTGCGCGGGCATAGGCTGCAATTTTTATATTTTTCACTAATCATATCGTTTTACAGGCATGAGCAAACGCATATCTGCCGGAAAGACGGTTAAGAGCATTAAAGCACTCGCTTTCGCTGTCAAATATACCATAAACGCAGGAGCCGCTTCCGGTCATCATCGAAGCCTTGGCGCCGCAGTCCTTTATTTCCTGCTCTAACTTGATGATTCTTTCATTGGCGATGGCAGCTTCAAGGTCGTTGCCAAGACACTCATATATCTCTTCGCCTCTTTGCATGGCAGATATCAGCCTTGCGGACATATTCGTGCTTTTGAGCATCCTTTCATCAAAGCTTTTATATGCAAGCGGTGTGGATATGCCGAAATCAGGCTTTACAAGCAGGATTTCATGCTTAACGTC
>CALDFS010000267.1 GCA_937942105.1 uncultured Ruminococcus sp.
TGATGTGGGTGCGGCAGGATTCCGACAGCGGCTCGCGGATACTATTGGCAAACGCTTCTGCGGCTTCCCGGCATATGCCGAAGAACTCCTTTTCCTGCGCATGGGTCAGAACCGGAATATCCAGTTTCAGCTTTCCGTTTTCATGGGAGATAAATCCGCGTTCCTCCAAAAGCGGGATTCCCTTTATCATCTTAGGGTCGAGGTCAACCGTTTCGGGGGCAATATCCTTATATATAAGGTAGAACAGCCTGAGCATGTCATGCTCGACATCCGCAGAGAGATTGTAGCCGAAGCCGGAATGCTTCTGCCAGCTGTTAGGGTCGAGCGAGGTTTCGTAGTTGTGAATTATAAGATTCTTCGAGCCGATATAGCTGTCAATATACATGTTCCTTAAACCGGCATAAACGTATTCATGCTTTCCGCGCATTTCCTCCGGGATGCTCCAGCCGCCGCTGGGATATTTCCTGCCGAAGGCAATCCAGCGCCCGCCGTTGGGTCTTTCCGGAAAAATCTGTTCCCTCCTCAAAGGCTTCATGCTGTCATAAATACCGTTACTGGCTATGGTTATCAGCATAATCCGCTCAAGTCGATGGCTATAATACGGTTTCTGCTTTAGCTTCTCAATCGCCGCCTTTGCGGGGGCGAGGTAGGTTTCGATATTATCATGTGCAAATGCTTCTTCCTCGTGGATGTATTTGACCCAATCGATAGCATCATATATTATAAAATCGGTGTACACCCTGCCGTCCCGCAGACGCTTCATAAGCTCGCCGTCGACAAGCTTTTTAATGATCGGCTCGGTATATGCGGCGGCTACGCCAATTTTGCGCGAAAGCTCGCTTATGGTAATCGGCTTGTCATAGGCAAGAATCAGAAGATTCTGCGCCAAAATATCCTCCTCGACAAGGGAAGCCGGCTCGCCGTTCAGGCCGAACCCGCCGCTGTTAGCTACCCATAATTGCTGGGGCATATAGCTGTTCTGCGAATAAGTTTCATTATTTTCCATACTGTCAAAACCTTTCTTTATCTGCTTCCTTCCGAAATCAAGGCGGCTTTTTACCGTCCCCTCGGGCAACCCAAGCTCGCGGGATATTTCCCCGATTCCCTTGTTCTCAAAATACCGTTTGACGATAACCAAGCGGTAGGAATCGGCA
Organism: uncultured Ruminococcus sp.; assembly: GCA_937942105.1. Lineage (GTDB taxonomy): Bacteria > Bacillota > Clostridia > Oscillospirales > Ruminococcaceae > Faeciplasma. Next base: position 1,155 of record CALDFS010000267.1, read on the forward strand.
AGATATGCCACCTCCCTGCGAACCTCGGCGGCCTCCTCCTGCCTGATAAGCGGGTCGTCAAAATCGCGGCAATCGGGAATATCGAAGTCCTCCCCAATCGCCACTGTCGGCAGCTGATATTTCCGCCTGAGCATATCATAATAGCGGCGGGTCATAACGCTTAAAAGCCATGCGCGGATGTTCTTAATCTCTCCGCCCTTCTTGATGTAGGCAAGCGCGGAAAGGATAGTTTCCTGCGTCAAATCCTGCGCGTCCGCAAGGCTCTGGCACCTGGCTATGGCGTTGGACAGCAAAAAGTCAAGATGTGCGGTTATCAGGGAGTTGTCCATCGTAGGGATGTTCCTTTCAAGATTTCGGAATAATGCTTATGAGTTTGAAAGCTTTCGACTATAAGTCGTGAAAAACGCAATGCGGTTCGCCCGATTCAAAAAATCGCTGCGCAGCTGCGACTTAAAATCCATCGCCCGCGTTTCACCACGTGAAGCGCTTAATCCCTTATCCGCCGCAAAGCGATTTCACCCGACCGCAGGGAGGATTTCACCGCCATATGGCGATTTCACCTGTTCCGCGAGGAACGGATTTCACTGGAAAAGCCGCTCCAAGGAAACCAAGCGAAAAGAGAAGACCGCAGAAAGAAGATATAAATGCAGAAAAAGAAAAGCCCCCTGTCGGCGGCTTTTCTTTTTGGCTGCGGTTCTAGGATTCGAACCTAGGGAATGCTGGAGTCAGAGTCCAGTGCCTTACCACTTGGCGAAACCGCAATTTATTTAAACTGTAGTTGATGACTTTGGTTGGGATAGGTGGATTCGAACCACCGGAATGACGGAGTCAAAGTCCGCTGCCTTACCTCTTGGCTATATCCCAATATATCGCCCGATTTCAAACAGCGTTCAATACAGCTTTATTAATATAGCACATCTTTTTGAAAAATGCAAGTGTTTTTCAAAATTTTTTTCAAAAAAATTTATTTATTTTTCTTGCTGTACTTTCCAAGTAAGCATATTCCGGCAGAAAACAGCAAGAACAGTACAAGAAGATACCATCCGAACAGCTTAAAATCCATGATTTTTGCAAGCGCTCCGCAAATAATCGGCGAAACAAGAACGCCTATATACCCTGCCGACATCTGCACGCCCATTGCCGACTGAGAGTTTTCAAAATTCTCCGGAGTTATGTGAACCATGTTCGGGAATACAGGACCGTTTCCGAAGCCGATAAGAAACATTGCCACAGCCGCGGGTATAGTGCCCTTCAGCGGCAGGATAAGAAGCAGTATCGCAGGAAGAAGTATAATCTGCCCAATGGCTATTATATTTTGAGCCGGATATTTCTTGGCGAGCAGTCCCGAAGTAAACCTTCCCACAGCCTGACCGGCATAGTTTACGGATATCATCATGGCGGCAAGGTCGGCAGCCATTCCCCTTGCCTTTACCAAATAAGTACTGCCATATGCACAGCAGCCCATTTCAAGCGCGCAGGAGCCGAAGAATACAAGGCAGGTAAGCCGCATTTTGGGGTCTTTGAGCATAACAAACGGGCTTATAGCCGCCTGTCCGGATTCCTTTTCCAAAGATTTTCGCTCGCTTCCGTGAGCCTTTTTCCACAGAGGAAGGCTTACTATTGTAATAAGCGCTATGCACGCCTGAACAATGAATACAGTGCGGTAGCCCTTTCTCCAATCGCCGCTGTTGCCAAGGGCAAGCGACATTATATACGGGCTTAACGCCACTCCTACTCCATAAAAGCAGTGCAAAAAGCTCATGTGCGAGGCTTTATAGTGAACTGCTACGTAGTTATTCAGCGCGGCGTCTATGCATCCCCCGCCAAGCCCCAAAGGAAGCGCGAGCAGAGCCATCCACCAGATATTAGGTGCAAAGGAAAATCCTAAAAGCGCCATGGCTGTAAGGCAGGTGCATACCGTTGTTACAGCAGGAGTACCGAATCGGTTTATTATCCTTGCAGAGAAGAAGCTCATTATTATGGAGCCGCAGGTGCAGGTCATGGTTACAGCCGGAGCCATTGAAACGGAGATACCGAAATCCTCATAAACCGCAGGCCATACCGAGCCGAAAACAGCGTCGGGCACACCAAGTCCTATAAATGCCGCATATATAACAACAAGCAGAAGCGTTGCCATCGCAAAATACTTCCTTTCAGCATCCAAAATCCCGCATATTATAGCACAGTCGCTTTTGTTTTGCAAGCCCATCAACTAAAAATGCACAAAACAAAAGTTTATTTTTGTTCAATGAGAAAAAATTTTTCAAAACGGTTGATATTGCGGACAAAATATTGTATAATGAATGTACATAATGGATATCAGTATGTATAATACTGTTTCTTTTCGGGGGATGACCCCTTTTAAGAAAGAGTAAATATTTATTTGGAGGTTAAGTATGATAAACATTCCTGTTGTAAAGCTCGGTATTGTTGCTGTTTCGCGTGACTGCTTCCCGATTCAGCTCTCCGAGAAGAGACGCGCGGCGATAGTTGCCGAGTGCGCAAAGAAGGGTCTTGATGTTTACGAGTGCAAGACTACCGTTGAGAACGAGCTTGATATGCTCAAAGCAGTAGCTGAAGTAAATGAAGCCGGCTGCAACGCTTTGACTGTATTCCTTGGAAACTTCGGCCCTGAAACTCCTGAAACCCTTATTGCAAAGAATTTTGAAGGTCCGTGCATGTTCGTAGCTGCCGCTGAGGGCGATGGCGACATGATCAACGGCAGAGGTGACGCTTACTGCGGTATGCTCAACTGCTCCTACAACCTGGGCATGAGACACCTTAAGGGCTACATCCCTGAATATCCCGTCGGCACTGCCGAGGAGATCGTTGACAAGATGGCTGAGTTCGTTCCGATTGCAAGAACAATTCTTGGTCTTAAGGACCTTAAGATCATCACCTTCGGTCCCAGACCGCAGGACTTCTTTGCCTGCAACGCTCCCATCAAGGGTCTTTATGAGATAGGCGTTGAAATCGAAGAGAACTCCGAGCTCGACCTTCTGGTTTCCTACAAGGAGCATGAGAACGACCCCAGAATCCCCGAGGTTTGCGCAGATATGGCAGCCGAAATGGGCGAAGGCAAGTACTACCCCGATATGAGCGTAAGAATGGCTCAGTTCGAGCTTACCCTTCTTGACTGGGCTGAGAAGCACAAGGGCTCCAAGAAGTATGTTGCATTTGCCGATAAGTGCTGGCCTGCATTCCCCAGCCAGTTCGGTTTTGAGCCTTGCTATGTAAACAGCCGTCTTGCTTCAAGGGGAATCCCTGTTTCCTGCGAGGTTGATATTTACGGCGCACTTTCCGAGTACATAGGCATCTGCCTAACCGGCGATACCGTTACCCTGCTGGACATCAACAACAGCGTGCCCCAGTACATTTA